>CANSFI010000021.1 GCA_947646095.1 uncultured Mycoplasmatota bacterium | reverse complement strand
CGCTACTAAATTATATGAAAGAATTTTGAATGATGATGAATATGTAAAATATGAAATAATCTTTTATGATGAAAGAGCAGTATCAATTTGTAAGAATTTTATTACAACAAATACTGAATTAGTACCAGCATGGAAAATAAATGAATTTTATGAAGTAAAAGAAGGTGAAAATAAATATGAACATTATATCAGATGTTTAAATGAATTGGGTATTCCAAATGCTAATATTTTAATAGATAAAATGCTAATATGTGATTTTATTTTAGCAAATAAAGATAGACATTTTAATAACTTTGGAGCAATTAGAAATGTTGAAACATTAGAGTTTGAAAGAGTTGCACCTATATTTGATAATGGATGTTCATTATGGTTTGATGAAAATGACATGTATGTTGGAGAGTTCTTTTTAACAAAACCTTTTGAAGAATATGAAAAAACACAAGTTAGTTTGGTTAAAAATATCAGTTGGTTGGATGTTAACAAATTAGATGGGTTTGTTGATGAGGTTAAAGAAATACTTTCTAGTAATAAATTATTATCTAATGAAAGAATTGATAGAATAGTTGAACAAGTAAAATTAAGAATTCAGTTTATTAATCAATTAAAACAAACTTGTGAATCTAATAACGGGTGTGAAATTTGATAAAATATAGATAGCAGATCGTAAAGATTCACTTTTATTTGCAAAAAAAATAGGAAAATTATATATAATTTCAACTGCAGAATAAAAAAATATTTTTGAAAATATTTAGGAAGAAATCGTAATTAAAAAATTCTAAATTTTTTTAATGTTCAAATCAATCTCATACAGATAATAATCCTAGTATGGAGAACAATCATTAAAAATTAAAGAAATGGTAAATTAAATGTAAATGTGATTACTTAAAATATTGTTATGATAAAATTTATATTATATTTTAAATCTTTAATTAATTATGTTATAATTATTAAAGATAGGATAATTAAAAACTGAAAAAACATGAGAATTAATAAATAAGAATCATGTTTGTCATATATCAAACAAATTCTTAATTATTTAAGATTGTGTTATATTTATGAAATTATGTTCTTTAAATAGAACATTTTTTTAATACTTTAATATACTTTATTGGTGATACTATGTTAATAGCTCATAGAGGTAATAATAACCATAAATATTTAGAAAATACTAAAGAAGCTATAAAAGAATGTTTAAATAAAGATTATATTGATGGAATAGAAATAGATATTAGAATGACTAAAGATAAAAAATTAGTTCTTATTCATAATATGCTTATTGACTTAATTAGTAATGGTAGTGGTTTTATTAAAGATAAAACATTAAAACAATTAAAAACATATACATTTGGAAAAAACCAAAAAATAAGTACTTTAGAAGAAGTTTTAAAAATTATGAATAATAAGTTATTACTCATAGAAATAAAAGAAGAAAGTAACAACTTTAAAGAGCTAGTTAATATTTTTTATAAACTATTAAACAAATATTCTTATTTAAATATTATTGTTTGTAGTTTTAATTATGAATTATTAAAATATATTAAAAGTTTAAATAAAAATATAAAATGTGCTTTAATAATTAATTTAATAATTAATAATGATAAAATTTATAATCATTTAGATCATAATTCATTAAGTTTACTTGAATTAAAAAAAGCTAAAGACAATGACTTTATTTGGACTATTAATAATAAAAGTGATTATGATAAAGTTATTAGATATAATAATACTTTAAATATTATAAGTGATGTATGTTATAAATTAAAAAATAATGATGAAATTAAATAGATTTATAGTATAATACATATAGTAAATTAAATTGGAGGAATAATTATGATAAAAAATAAGTTTAGTATTTTAAATGTTATAATAACATTATTATCAGCATTCACAATCTATTTCTTTTTCTTACCACCTATAAATATAGAAAGTATTAGTTTTTGGATTTTTATAGTTATAATAATAGCTATTTATCTAGGATTATCTATAATTAGTAAAGTTGATGTAAAAGGAAGAATTAGAGGTAAAACAAATGATATTAATATAATATCTATAATTATTTTAACTATTATATTTGGAATAATAGTTGTTAACTTTTGTTTATCACCAATATTTAATTCTAAAGCTTTTTCTAGAAGAATTAACATAGTAGAAGATAGTGAAGAAAGCAATTTTATAACAGATATTAAACCAGTAGACTTTAAATCATTGCCTCTTTTAGATAAAGATTCATCAAGTCGTTTAGGTGATCGAGTAATGGGACAAATGCCAGAGTTAGTTTCACAGTTTTATGTATCAGATCTATATACTCAAATAAATTATAATAATGAAATAGTTAGAGTAACACCATTAGAATATAATGGATTATTTAAATATATCGCTAATTATAAAGAGGGAGTAAAAGGATATATTATTGTTAATTCAGTAAATGGTAATGCTAAATTAGTTAAATTAGAAAAAGGTATGAAATATATGCCTTCGGCTTATTTATTTAAAAAACTAAGTCGTCATTTAAGATTTAGTTATCCAACTAAAATATTTGGCCAAAGTAATTTTGAAATTGATAATGATGGTAATCCTTATTTTGTTACACCAACACTAAAATATACAGGTGTTAACTTAAGAGAAGAAGTAGAAGGTGTAGTAATAACAGATCCTATTACAGGTAAATCTAAGTACTATAAAGTAAAAGATGTACCATCATGGGTAGATCATGTATATAATGCAAATTTAATAATTGAACAAGTTAATGATTGGGGTAAATATCGTAATGGATTTTTTAATTCAATATTTGGTCAAAAAAATGTAGTAATTACTACAGAAGGTTACAATTATACAGCCATGAATGATGATGTTTATCTTTATACTGGTATTACATCTGTATCAAGTGATGAATCTAACTTAGGTTTTATTCTAACTAATATGCGAACTAAGGAAACAAGATTTTATTCTGTACCAGGAGCTGAAGAATATTCAGCAATGTCCTCAGCTGTAGGTCAAGTTCAGCAAATGCGTTATCAATCTACATTCCCACTTTTAATTAACTTAAATAATAGACCTACATATTTAGTATCATTAAAAGATGATGCTGGTTTAGTCAAAATGTATGCTTTTATTGATGTTGTTGATTATCAAAAAGTAGTAGTAACAGACGCTTCAAAAGGAATAGAAGTAGCAGCTAAAAACTATTTAAATAGTGTTAATTTAGAAGTAGATGAAAATTTATTAAAAGAAAAAACAATCAAAATAAAAGATATTAAAACAGCTAATATTGATGGTAATACATATTATTATTTAATAGATACTGAAAATAAAAAATACTATGTTTCTATAATTGTAGATAAAAAAAGATTGCCTTTTATTAAAATCAACGATTCACTTAAAATAAAAATATCTAGTGAAACAGATATTACAGAAATAATAGAAATAATTGATTAAAAGCGATACTAAGTATTGCTTTTATCTTTAGAAGAAAATTCATGAATAAAAAAATAAATTATATATTAGATAAACTATATAATCAAAATTTAGAAGTAACCTTTATCTAGAAGAAACAGATATTGAATATATTAAAAAAAGAAAAAATCAAGAAAAAAGTTATGAAAATAGTAGATAAAATATTTTTAAATATGATATAATGTCTATGGAAATAGGTGATAGTATGAATAATGAGTTTGAAGTAAAAAATGAAATAAGTCCAAGTCCTTTTGATAAGTTATCAGAATCAGATTTAATATTTTTATTAGATCATGATAGAGATAGATTAACTGATTCACAAGTAATTGATATCCAATCTAGAATAAATAGATTTAGAAACGATAGAGATCAAGAAGTTAAGCAAGCAGAAGATAATATAATTGTTGAAATCCCTTCTAAAACTTATACTTTAAGTCGCAACAATTTAAAAAAAGCAGGATATATAAATATTGCTATTTTGATGTTGGCAACTTGGATTACTTGCTTATGTGGAATTGCTTATATTTATTTAAGAATAGGAGTTATGAGTTAAATCCACCTTTTAATGTAGTAGCACATTCACTAATAATCATAGCATTTTGATCAATGCAACTTATTAAACTAACACAATTTTGTGTTTTTTTTCTTGGCATCATAACAAATAATACACTTTTTAAACCATTTATACCATTTCCTATTATACATGTAACAGCATATTTTTCTTTTCTTAATTCTTTTGCTATTACTTCACCTAGATTATAAGTTACAATGGCTACTAATAAATTATTACCTAAAGCTATTTTTTCTTCAACTAAGCTTCCAAAATAAGATCCAATTATAGAACCTAAACAAAAGAATACAATTTTTAAAGGATCTTTTGTAACATCTACTAAAACCATCCCTGTAGCTATTATCCATATAATAGATATAATACCATTAAGTATTGACCCAATCCATTTTTTACCACTTGATATTACTATTACTCTTAAAGTTCCTAAAGCGTTTTCAATTATTTTAGTTATAAATATTAAAATATATATTTTATAGTTCATATAAATCACCTATATTATTATGATTATAAAATATTAATTTAAAACATCAAATTATATAAATATAAAAATGAATTCATTTGATTTCATAATATTATATTTGATAATGCTTTTTATATAATTAAAAATAGATAAGATATATATCATTTTAATATGAATTAGGCTGAATAGTTATTGTAAAATTTTAGCACTCATATATTGACAATGCTAACATATAATAGTATAATGAAGTAGCAGTTAGAAAAACAGAGTGCTAAAAGAGGTGATTTAATGTTAAGCGATAGACAAAATAAATTACTTAAGTTAATTGTTGAAGATTATATTAAAACAGCACATCCTGTAAGTTCTAAAGCATTATGTGATATTCTAAAATGTTCTAGTGCTACTATTAGAAATGAAATGTCTATTTTAGAAGAAAATGATTTTTTAGAAAAAACACATATATCATCAGGACGTGTACCTAGTGAAAAAGGTTACCGTTACTATGTTGATAATATTATGGAACCCAAAGAACTTACTGGTGAAGATATGCTTAAATTACAAACAATTTTCAATAACAATGCTCTTATGTTAGATGATTATATTACTAAAAGTATGGAAATAATATCTGAAATGACGAGTTTAACAGCAGTGGTACTTGGAAAGTCATCTAAAGAAAACCTTATAAGTAAAATTGAAGTAGTACCAGTAAATGAACAAAATCTAATTGCTATTGTTATAACTGATAAAGGGCATGTAGAACATAGAAATATTGTAGTAAAAGAAAATGTCTCTTTAGAAGATATTAGAGGAACTGTTGATTTAATTAACAAAATGATTATTGGCACTCCTATTGATGAAGTTAGTATGAAATTAGAGTATGAAGTAAAACCTATTATATCAAAATATGTACATCAACATGAGGTTTTATATAATGCCTTTTATAATGCTTTTAGTGATTTTACAACTAACTCTAACATAACATTAAAGGGAACCAAAAACATTTTAATGCAACCAGAATTTAATGATACAGAAAAAATAAGACAGATCCTTAGTAAATTTGAAGACAAAGAAATGGTAAGTAGCATTGAAGAAGAAGAGAATGGTATCAATATTTATATTGGTAGTGAAAATGAATTTGATGACAATGTTACTATAATTAAAGCTAAGTATGATTCTAATGGAGAAGAAGGAACTATCGCTTTAATAGGCCCAAAAAGAATGGAATATGATAGAGTTATTTCATTATTAAACTACATTATGAAAAATATTAATTCATAGGAGGTAACCATGAACGAGGAAAAATGTAACTGTAAAGAAAATCATGATGATTGTACATGTGAAGAAGAATGTAAATGTATAAAAGAAGAAAAAAAGGGACATAAAGAAAAGAAAGAAAAAAAAGATAAACATTTAGATAAGTTAAATGAAGCTTATAATAAAATAAGTGAATTAGAGGATAATTTGCTTAGAAGTAAAGCCGATTTTATTAATTATCGTAAACGTTTAGAAGATGAACAAGCAAGAGCATTTAAATATTGCAATGAAGAAATGGTAAAAGAAATGCTTCCAATAATAGATGGACTAGAAAGAGCAATAAATATGGATGATGATAATTTAGAAGATGAAGTATCTAAATTTTTATCAGGAATAAAAATGTTATATTGTAATTTAATTTCTGTTTTAGAAAAATATGGTGTAAAAGCTATAGATGGATCTAATAAACCATTTGATCCAGCTTATCATCAAGCAGTAATGACTGAAAAAAAAGATGATGTGGAATCAGGCTTTATAATAGAAGTATTACAAAAGGGATATTTACTTAAAGATAAAGTTATTAGACCAGCAATGGTTAAAGTTAGTGAATAAAAGAAAGGTGATTATATATGAGTAAAACAATTGGTATTGACTTAGGTACAACAAATAGTTGTGTATCTGTATTTGAAGGTGGAGAAGCAAAAGTTATTGCTAATCCAGAAGGAAATAGAACTACTCCTTCAGTAGTGGCATTTGGAAAAGATGGAGAAATTATCGTTGGTTTAAAAGCTAAAAACCAAATGATTACAAATCCAAATGTTGTATATTCTATTAAAAGAGATATGGGAACAAATAAAAAATCCCATGTTAATAATAAAGATTATACACCCCAAGAAATTTCAGCTATGATATTAGGTGATTTAAAGAAAACAGCTGAAGCATATTTAGGAGAAAAAGTTACTAAAGCTGTTATTACAGTTCCAGCATATTTCAATGATGCTCAAAGACAAGCAACTAAAGATGCTGGTAAAATTGCAGGACTTGAAGTCGAAAGAATTATTAATGAACCAACTGCTGCAGCTTTAGCATATGGTCTTGATAAACAAGATAAAAATGAAAAAGTATTAGTATATGATTTAGGTGGAGGAACATTTGATGTATCAATCCTTGAATTAGGTGATGGTGTATTTGAAGTATTATCTACTAGTGGTAATAACCATTTAGGTGGAGATGACTTCGATGAAAGAATAATGGATTATTTAGTTAGTGAATTTAAACGTGAAAATGGCATTGATTTATCTAGTGATAAAATGGCTATGCAACGTATAAAAGATGCGTCAGAAAAAGCTAAAAAAGACTTAAGTGGTATGAGTTCTACTGAAGTGTCAATTCCATTTATTACACAAGGAGAAGCAGGACCTTTACATCTATCTGTTAATTTAACTAAAGCTAAATTTGAAGAATTAATTAATGATTTAGTTGAATCAACTTTAGAACCAGTTAGAAAAGCTATGAAAGATGCTAAATTAAAATCTAGTGATATTGATAAAGTATTATTAGTAGGTGGATCTACTCGTATACCTTGTGTACAAGAATTAATTAAAAAAGAACTTGGAAAAGAACCATCTAAAGGAGTTAATCCAGATGAAGTAGTTGCTATGGGTGCTGCTATTCAAGGTGGAGTATTAACTGGTGAAGTAGATGATATTGTTCTACTTGATGTAACACCACTTTCACTTGGTATTGAAACATTAGGTGGAGTAATGACTGTATTAATACCAAGGAATACAACTATTCCAACAAGCAAATCACAAGTATTTTCAACTGCTGCAGATAATCAACCAGCTGTAGATATTCATGTTTTACAAGGTGAAAGAAGTATGTCAGCTGACAATAAAACATTAGGACGTTTTCAATTAACTGATATTCCTGCCGCACCTAGAGGAGTACCTCAAATAGAAGTAACATTTGATATAGATGCTAATGGTATTGTTAACGTAAAAGCAAAAGATTTAGGAACAAACAAAGAGCAAACAATTACTATCACATCTAACACTAATTTAACAGATGAAGATATTGAAAAAATGGTAAAAGAAGCAGAAGCTAATCGTGAAGCTGACGAAAAGAAAAAAGAAGAAGCTGATGTTAGAAATGAAGCTGAACAAATGATTTTTACAACTGAAAAATCAATTAAAGATTTAGGTGATAAAATCGATAGTAAGGATAAAGAAAAAGCTGAAAAAGAAATTAAAGAATTAAAAGAATCTTTAGAAAAAGATGATATTGAAGATATCAAAAAGAAAAAAGAAGCTTTAACTGAAACAGCTATGGCATTTGCTACAAAAGTATATGAAGAGGCAGCAAAAAATGCTCAAGCCAATGAATCAGAAACAAAAGATGATAATTCTGATAAAAATGATGTACGTGATGCTGAATACGAAGAAAAATAATTAAGAGGTTCTAGTTATCTAGAACCTTAAATTTGAAATGGAGGACTTATGGTCATAAAAGAAAAAAATAGATGTGAAATAGAAGAAAAATTTAAATGGGATTTAAGTTGTATTTATAAAAATGATAGTGATTTTGAAAATGATTATAGTAAAATAAAAAAAGAAATAAAAGAAATACAAAAATATAAAGGAAATATTTTAGAAAGTTCTAACACATTATATGAATTTTTAAATCTTTACTTTAACTTAGATAGAAAACTAGAAAAACTTTATATGTATGCACATTTAAATCATGATAGTGATACTACTAATAATGAATATCAAGTTCTCTATGGAAAAGTATCTAATTTATATCAAGAATTTGGTGAACTTACAACATTTATAGTTCCTGAACTTTTAAAATCTGATTATGAAACAGTTTTAAAATATATAGAAGAAAATAGTAAGTTAAAAGAATATCAAAATTATTTAAAAGAAGTATATAGATATTCAGAGCATACTTTAAATGAAAACGAGGAATTAATCATTTCTAAATTAAGTAAAGCCTTATCAAATCCTTCAGAAACATATGAGAAATTAACAGATGCGGATATGACTTTAGGTGTTATTACTGATGAAGAAGGAAATAGTATTGAACTAACTGATCGTAATTATTCTAAATATATTTCATCTAAAAATAGAGAAGTAAGAATTTCAGCTTTTAAATCAATGTATGATAGTTATCATAATGTTATTAATACAATTGCTTCAACTATGTCTGGAGAAGTAGACGCTAATGATAATATTGCAAAAATAAAAAAATATGATAGTGCAATCGAAATGGCTTTATATGATGATAATGTAAATGTTAGTGTTTATAATAATTTAATTGAAACAGTTTCAAAACATTTAGATGTTCTATTTAAGTATTATGAATTAAGGAAAAATGTCCTTAAATTAGATGAATTACATTTATATGATTTATATACAGATTTAATAGAAACTAATGATAAAAAATATTTTTTTGAAGATGGTAAACAATTAGTACTTAATGCATTAAATGTACTAGGTGAAGATTATATAAAAAATTTAAATAAGGCATTTGATGAAAGATGGATAGATATTTATAGTAGTAAAGGTAAAAGAAGTGGAGCTTATTCATCAGGGGGATATGATACTAATCCATATTTACTTTTAAACTATCAGGATAGATTAAATGATGTATCAACATTAGCACATGAATTAGGCCATTCTATGCATAGTTATTATTCAAGAAAAAATAATACTTATCAAGACTCTAGTTATAAAATCTTTGTAGCTGAGGTAGCATCAACTGTAAATGAACTACTATTGTTTAAATATATGTTAAAAAATTCTAATGAAAAGGAAGAAAAATTAAATATTTTAAATAGGTTAATGGAACTATTTAGAGCAACTATCTATAGACAAACAATGTTTGCTGAGTTTGAAAAAATAATGTATGAAGCAAATAGTAATAATGAAATATTAACAGCAGAATTTTTATCAAATAAGTATTATGAATTAAACAAAAAATATTTTGGAAAATCTGTAGTTGTTGATGAAGATATTAAATATGAATGGGCTAGAATTCCACATTTCTATTATTTTTTCTATGTTTATAAATATGCAACTGGACTATCAGCAGCAAGTTACATTGTAAATAATATTTTAGAAGGTAAGGAAAACGCTATAGAAAATTATTTAGAATTTTTAAGTAGTGGTGGTAAAGATTATCCAATAGAAGAACTTAAAATAGCAGGAGTCGATATGAATGATCCAAAAGTAATTGAAAGTGCTATAAATATGTTTGATGATATAATTAATGAATTTATAGAAATATATAATTCTTAAAAGTAGGTGATGTAAATGGAAAAAAGAGATTATTATGAAGTATTAGGCGTTTCTAAAAGTGCTAGTAGTGATGAAATAAAATCAGCTTTTAGAAAATTAGCAAAAAAATATCATCCTGATGTTTCTAAAGAACCAGATGCAGCTGAAAAATTTAAAGAAGCTCAAGAAGCATATGCAGTTCTTTCTGATGAAAACAAAAGAAAACAATATGATCAATTTGGTCACGCAGCATTCTCAAATGGCGCTGATGGATCAAGTGGCTTTGATTTTTCTGGCTTTGATTTTTCAGATATTTTTGATGGATTATTTGGGGATGGTTTTGGTTTTAGTAACTTTGGTTCATTTGGTGGCAGAGGAGGTTCTAGGGCACGTAAAGGTAGAGACTCACTTATAAGAGTTAATTTAACATTTGATGAAGCTATTAATGGATGTAAAAAAACTATCAATATTGATACTATGGATACATGTAATGAGTGTAGTGGAAAAGGTGGGTTTGACGAAGCTACTTGTTCTACATGTCATGGAAGTGGGACTGTAACTAGTGAACAAAGAACTATATTTGGTTCATTTATGACTAAAACAACTTGTCCAAATTGTGAAGGAAAAGGAAAAACTTATAAAAAAGTTTGTTCTAAGTGCCATGGAAAAGGAAAAGTTAAGATTAATAAAGATATTGAAGTTAAAGTACCAGCAGGAATTGATACAGGTAATCAACTTCGAGTAGCTGGTAAAGGAGAAGCTGGCATAAATGGTGGACCTAATGGTGATATATACTTAGAATTTAAAGTTGAGCAACATCCAATTTTTATTAGAGATGATATAGATATTTATTTAAAACTTCCTATTACAATTACAGATGCAGTATTAGGTTGTAAAAAAGATATTCCAACTTTAAACGGAAGTGTTAAATTAACTATACCAGCAGGTACTAAAAGTGGTGAAAAACATCGATTAAAGGGAAAAGGAATTAATAATGTTAATGGTTTTGGTAAAGGTGATATGTACGTTGTAATAGATGTAATAACTCCAACAAAACTTTCAAGGGATCAGAAAAAACTATTTGAAAGTTTAGCTAAAACTGATTTAGAAAATGAGGAAGAATTTAAAAAATATAAAAAATATGCTAAATAAAACGCAATAAATTTGAGGATAATCCTTTATGGTGAATATCAAATTTGCGTTTTTTTCTCATATTATAAATTAATTTAAAATTAACTATATTAGTTTATATTAAGTTAAATATCTATTTCATTAGGAAGTTAATTCTTAATAACATTAATAATTAATAAACTAGTAGAACTTGGTAAATTCTTTTTCCAGTTACAATTTTTTATTAGATATCTAAATAAAACGAATCATTTGTATACTTTTTAAATCAATATCTAATTTGTTTAATAAAACTTGAATAAGTTCTTTATCCATTATACCAATATATTTTGATATGTAAATTTAATGATAAGTTTTAGTTAATTTATAGGAATAAAAAACAAAAGGTTATAAACCTTTTTGAATGTTTTTTAAAATAACCTCTTGTAAATCGGAATCACTATTTTTCCACATAATTTCAAAAAAAACTCCTAATCCTGGTAAAGTAATTTCTTGATTATCTTGAATTGATGATTCAATAGAAACTTTTATCTCACTTGTATCTGAATCCTTAAAATTATCTTTAATGCTTTTTCTTATATCAACATTCATATAATTCTCCTTTCATCTTTATAATGAATTAATAATTATAATTTTATACAAAAGTATTTATTTTTTTTTATATTTATTATATAATTAAAATACAAGGAGGATTGAAAATGAACTGGACATTAATTATAATTATAGCAGTTTTAGTATTATTAGTTTTCTATGTTATTGGAGTTTATAATAGTTTGGTAAATTTACGTAATATGGTAAAAGATCAATGGGCTCAAATAGATGTAACACTTAAAAGAAGAGCTGATTTAATTCCTAATGTAGTTGAAACTGTAAAGGGATATGCTTCACATGAAAAAGACACTTTAGAAGCTGTAGTAAATGCTAGAAATAAAGCAGTTTCTGCTACAACTAAAGAAGATGAAATGCAAGCTAATGGTGAGCTTACTCAAGCTTTAGGAAGATTATTTGCCCTTACAGAAGCTTATCCTGATTTGAAGGCTAATACAAACTTTTTACAATTACAAACAGAACTAAATGAAACAGAAAATAAAATTGCTTATGCTAGACAATTCTATAATGATGTAGCGCTTAAATATAGGAACAAAGTTGAAATGTTTCCATCTAACATAATTGCTGGTATATTTGGATTTAAAGCTGAACCTTTCTTTGAAGTATCAGATGCTGATAAAGAAGTGCCACAAGTTAAATTTTAAAAAAAACTATCAAATTTGGATAACCATTTTGATAGTTTTTTATTGTTTTATAAAAGAATCAATTTTATTAATCATTAATTATTTCAGTTTGTATTAATTCAAATATTTTTGATACAAATTCGATATTAGTATTATTTTTATAACAAATTCTTTTTTAGGCTTTTTAAATTTTAAAAATAATGTTATTATATTAATAATAGGGAGTGGTAATGTGAAAAAAATATTATATAGCTTTATTTTATTATTTTTGGTTTTAATACCAATAAAAATAAGTGCTAAAGAAGGTATAACTAATTATTATATAGATGCTACTATATTAAGTAATGGTGATATTAATATAAAAGAAATGTTTATAATGAATGGAAAATTTAATGGGATGAATCGTATTATTAATCATAGAGGAAGTACTAATATATTTAATGGAAGTATCGATTCTTTTAAAGGTTCAAATATTTATAATGGAGATAATATAGTTATAAATGAAGTAAAAGGAATACCATATTCTAAACATTTAGAATTTAATGATATAAATAAGCAAGGTGATAAATTTAATGAAGTAAACTATGCTAATAGAGGAGATTATGGAGTTTATACTAAAGATAATAAATATGATGGTATAGAATTATTAATTTACAATCCAAGTTCTTCTAAAAAAGCTTTTTATATTGATTATACAATAACTAATATGGCTATAGTTCATAATGATATAGCAGAATTAGGTTTCAATATTTTCACACAACTTAAAGAATATGTTGATAATTTAGAAATGATTATACATATTCCAAACAATAATAATTTACTTAGAATATGGGCCCATGGACCACTTTGGGGTGAAAGTGAAATAATTGATAAATCTACGGTTAAAGTAACAATAAAAGAATTAGAGGCATATACACCTATAGATGTAAGAGTTGCCTTTGATAAAGAAGTATTAACAGAAAGTAGTAAATATTCTAATACTGATGCTTTAGATAAGATAATAGAAATTGAAACTGAAAAAGCGAATCTTGCTAATGAAGAAAGAGAACAAGCGATAGAGACAATTAAACAAGAAAAAAGAATACAAACTATATTTGATATAATAAAGTTAATATGGGTTATTGTTTTAATAATAATCGTGTATTATGTTTATAATAAATATGATAAAGAATATGAAAATGAATTTAAAGCCAAATATTTTAGAGATTTTCCTAGTAATAAAGAACCGACTGATGTAGGATATTTAATTAGAAAATCTATAAATAATGATGATCTTTCAGCTTCAATATTGATGCTTATTTATAAAAAAGTATTAACTTTTGAAGTAATAAATAATAAAAAAGATTATAATTTGATATATCATACTACTAATGACTTAAATATAAGTGATAAAAAATTAATAGAGTTTTTATATATTAAAAAATTTGAAGAAATAAATGACTTAGAAATAATTTCTTTAACTAAACTTAAATCCCAAGCAAATAAAAAATATGAGAAATTTTTAAAAAAATACACAAACTGGAAAGATGAAGTAACAAGTAAAGCTAAAAGTTATAGTTTTTTTGAAAATAATAATATTGTTAAAGTATTATCTATTATTTATAGTTTTTTAGGTATATTTATAGGGCTTAGCAATTTTTTATATTTAAGTATTATAACCATAAATACAAAATATTCATTTATTTTTACAATTTTAGAGTTTATAATATCTATAGTATCACTTATTTACTTTGCTACATTTACAAAAAGAACAAAAGAAGCTAACTTTGAATATATAAAATGGATAGCTTTAAAAAAATTTATGGAAGATTTTGGGACTATGGATAAAAAAGACTTGCCAGATATAGTTTTATGGGAAAAATATTTAGTGTATGCTGTTACATTAGGATGCGCTAATAAACTTGCTAAAGTTATGAAAATACGTGCTGAAGAGTTAAATAATTTTAATACTAGTAATATTATATTTGATTATTATCGTTTTAATAATTTAATGACATTTAGTACAATAATTAATAGAACGGTTAATACATCAATAAATAGTGCTTATAATACCCAAAGTATTGCTAATTCTAGAAATTCATCAGGTGGTGGATTTGGTGGAGGATTTTCATCAGGTGGTGGTTCATTTGGTGGTGGAGGCGGTGGAGGTCGCTTCTAAAATGAAAATGGGATTTAATCTCATTTTTTGTTTAAATTGTAAAACTAAATATATAAATTATATTAAAAATATACATTTATGCAAAAACATTAACTAATTATATTGTATGTTATTATTAGAAGGAAGTATATGTCTAATATAACAAAGAAAAATATGTATTACCTAAACATGATATGGTATTTTTAAAAATAGCTATTACTAATTAAGTGTTGTTAAAATCAATATTAGAAAGTGTTTTAAAAATAAGAGTTAGTAGATTTATTATAAAGAATTCTCAATTATATAAAAATAGAATAAAAAAGTAAAAGCAATTTTTTTAGATTTAATTATAATGTTAGCTAATAAATATAGTAATGTTGAAATAAATATTAGTTGAAATTATAATATTAAAGAAATAAATTTGAGATTTTTATATAATTTGGCTAATAATATAACATCATGATTATTCTTCTCTTGCCTTTATAGAAACTTTATTTTTGATAAATATACTGATTACTTTATAAGTCAAAACAAAATATTGATATTGATATCTATAAAATATATCATAATAGTAACAAGAAGTTAACAAGATTGCTTCTAATTGTAATGCTAGTATTTAGTAAAGAAGAATTGAAAAGAGAGAAAAAGCAGAGTTAAATGGTTATGGTTTTATCAAAAATTGTTGATGAATTAAATTATGGTGATTTAATAGCTAGTTGGTGGGATGAAGAAGAAAGAATTTGATATATCTTTAATACAGTAATATCATGACTTAGTGTATCACAAATAAATAAAATAATAAAAAATTAGTATATTTTAGATTAATTAGGTTTTAATTATTATAGAGAAAGTGATTGAACCTTTTTTCTACTAAAATTTAAATCATTTCTTTATTCTTTTATTAAATAATGATATAATCGTAAATAGGGTGGTAGTATGCATGATAAGTTAAGATTACTATTAAAACAAATAGATATGGATGAAAATAATTACATTTATTTCAAAGATGGAAATTTAGATAAAATAAATGTATCAAAAAGAAATAATAGTGTAGAATTTATCATAACACTTACTAATTTTTTAAAAACAGAAATATATGAACTATTATATAATTTAATAGAAAAACATTTTAATACCTTTGATAAAGTAATTATAACTTTAAATATAGTAGAAAAAAACAATGAATTTTTAAGGGAACATTTTGATAATTGTATTAAAAAATATTCTAAAGAATATCCATTACTTGAAATGTTTGTAGGGAGTAACATAAATTTAGAAAACAATAATTTAAGTATTGAAGTTAGTAATAAAGCTGAAGAAATGAAAATAAAAAGTATAATAAAAAGATTACAAAGTGATTTCAAATTTTTAGGATATGGTTTAATACAAATAACTACAATTATTAATGAGGAAAAAAGTAATGAAATAAAAAAGGAAATAGAAAAACAAATAAAAGAAGAAACAATGAAAGTAACTCCTAAAGAAGAACAAGTAAGTCCTATTATTAGAGGGAATGAAATAAAAGGATCGAAAACAGAAATTAAGGATTTATTATATGAAGAAGACAATGTTATAGTAGAAGTAGATGTTTTTGGCAGTGAATTTAAAGAAACCCCTAAGATTAATATTATAACTCTTAAAATAACTGATGGTACTGATAGTATGTACTGTAAAATATTTGAACGTGATAGCGAAGAATACTCTAAACTACAAAAAGCATTAAAAAATAATAATCACCTTTTAATTCGAGGTTATACTAAAAACGATCAATTTTCTAAAGAACTTGTATTAAATGCTAGAGATATAAATGTATTAAAAAAAGAGGTTAAAAAATTAGAAGATTTAGAATCTATTAAAAGAGTAGAACTTCACGCTCATACGATGATGAGTCAAATGGATGGTATTACCAAATTAGACCTTGGAAAACATACTTGTGAATTAGTTGAAAAAACAATAGCTATGGGGTATCGTGGAGTTGCGATTACTGACCATAATGGTTGTCAAGCTTTTCCTATCTCTTTTGGAATAATAAAAAATCATAATAAAAAAATTCGCAATAAAATAAAAGAAAATATTGAAGTTTTAGAACAAGAATTAGAAAACACTTTTGATGAAGAAAAAAAAGAAGAATTAAAGTCTAAATTATATATTGAAAAAGAAAATCTTAAAAATCCCCCAATATTTAAAGGACTTTATGGAACTGAGCTTACATTAGTTGATGATACAGTTAATATTGTAGTAAGAGGGGCAGATGAAGATTTAATTCACAACACCTATGTTGTGTTTGATACAGAAACTACAGGATTTAATGCTGGTGGAGCTGACCAAATGATTGAAATAGGGGCAGTTAAAATCAAAGATGGTGAAATCATTGATAGGTTTGATGAATTAATTGACCCCAAAAGACATATACCAGATCGCATTACAGAACTTACCTGTATTACTGATGAAATGGTTAAAGGTAAAAAATCTGAAGAAGAAGTAACTAAAATGTTTTTAGAATGGGCAGGTACTTCACCTATGGTTGCTCATAATGCTAAATTTGATATTTCATTTATTGAAATGGCTATGAGAAAGTATAATTTAGGAGAATTTAAGAATACAGTAATTGACACTTTAGAACTTTCTCGTACATTGGATCAAGGATTTGCTAGACATTCTTTATCTGCTTTAGTTAAAAGATACTCTATCCCATGGGAAGAAGGAGCTCATCACCGTGCTGATTATGATGCTGAAGGAACAGCCTTAGTATTCAGTAAAATGTTAAAAAAACTAGAATCGCAAAATTATAAAAAAATAAGTGATTTAGATCGTTTAATTTCTAAAGACGAAATTCATAAATTTGGTAGAACTTATCACTTTAATGCAATTGCTTTAAATAAAACAGGTTTAAAAAATTTATTTACGATTATTTCACTTGCTAATACTACATATCTATATAAAACCCCTAGAATACTTAGAAGTAAATTAAACCAACTTAGAGAAGGTTTACTTATTGGTAGTGGTTGCTATGAATCTGAAGTATTTAAAGAAGCTAGGAGTAAAGAAGGGGAAGAACTTACTAACATTATTAATTTCTATGATTATGTTGAAGTTCAACCACCAGAAGTTTATGACCATTTAATTCAAATGGGCGATTTTAAAGATTATATAGAACTTAATAATCATCTAAAAAAAGTTATAAATGCAGTAAAAGAATCAGGAAAGATAATTGTTGCAACAGGAGATGTTCATCATTTCTCTAAAGAAGATAAGATTTATAGAGAAATTATTGTTAATCAAAAAGTAGCAGGTGGAGGAAGACATCCTCTAGCAAAAAAAGATATTAAATCTATTCCTTCACAACATTTTAGAACAACTGAAGAGATGCTAGACAATTTTTCTTTTCTAGATAAAGATTTAGCATATGAGATAGTTGTTACCAATACTAATAAAATTTTAGATATGGTAGAAGAAATAGAAGTAATTCCTGATACAGGTGGAACACCATTCTCACCAAGGGTAAAAAGTGATGATGAAATGAGTTATTTAGACTGTCCAAGAGTAGTAACTGACTTAGTATATGATAAGGCTGAATCTTGGTATGGAAATCCTCTTCCGTATTCAATAGAAGAACGACTTGGAACAGAACTTTATGGTGATATTGTATTAACATCTATAAAACATGATTTAAAAAATTTAGAAGGAGAAGAACTCCTAAAAGAGGCATTTAAAAAACTTCATGAAGTTATTTTAAATGGTAAAGAAAGTGTATTAAATCAGGTTAGAAAATATTTAAAAGATACAAGTGAAGATAAATTAGATGAAGAAGCACTTGAAAAAAAATTGAAAAATTCTCTTGGAGGAGTAATTGGAGCTGGATTTGATCCAATTTATCTAATAGCTCAAAGATTAGTAAAACACTCTAATGATGAAGGATATTTAGTAGGTTCCCGTGGTTCAGTTGGTTCTTCCTTTGTAGCAACCATGATGGGAATAACTGAAGTAAATCCTCTTTCAGCCCATTATCGTTGTCCAAAATGTAAATTGAGTATTTTTGACGATGAAACTGGAAAATCATTAGGAGCTGAATACTCTAGTGGGTTTGATTTGCCTGATAAAGAATGTCCAAATTGTAACACATCAATGATTAAAGATGGTCAGGATATGCCTTTTGCCACATTTCTAGGATTTAATGCTGATAAAGTACCAGATATTGATTTAAATTTTTCAGATTTAAATCAAGCTAGTACCCATGCTTATACCAAGGTATTATTTGGTTCTGATAATGTTTTTAGAGCTGGAACAATTGGTACAGTAGCTGATAAAACAGCTTTTGGGTTTGTTAAAGGATACACAGAAGAAAAAGGTATTACCAATATGCGTACAGCTGAAGTAGAACGTTTAGCAATTGGTTGTACAGGGGTTAAAAGAACAACTGGCCAACATCCAGGAGGAATTGTCGTTATCCCTGACTATATGGATTGTTTTGACTTTACACCTTTTCAATTTCCAGCCGAAGATCCAACATCAGCTTGGAGAACTACTCATTTTGATTATCATTCAATTGAAGAATGTGTTTTAAAACTCGATATTTTAGGACACTCTGATCCAACTCAATTAAGACTTATTCAATTACAATCAGGTACTGATATTATGAAAGTTCCGCTAGATGATAAAGATACCATGAGTATTTTTACATCAACTAAAGTGTTAGGTGTTACTAATGAACAAATTATGTGCAAAACAGGAACTCTTGGTATACCAGAATTTGGAACACCTTTCACTATTCAATTAGTAGAAGATACTAAACCAACAACATTTGCCGAACTTGTAAAGATATCAGGTTTATCACATGGTACTGATGTTTGGTTAGGGAATGCTAAAGATTTATGTACTCCTGATGAAAATGGTAATATTAAAGTTCCATTTAAAGAGACTATAGGCTGTCGTGATGATATTATGGTTTATCTAATGTATAATGGTGTAAAACCTATTAAAGCATTTAAAATTATGGAATTTGTACGTAAAGGAAAAGCAAGTAAAGATCCTGAAACATGGAAAAGCCATGTTGAAACAATGAGAGAAGCAAATATTCCACAGTGGTATATTGAATCCTGTCAAAAGATTAAATACATGTTTCCAAAAGCCCATGCAGCTGCTTATGTCATTAGTGCCTTTAGAATAGCTTGGTATAAAGTTCATATGCCAGTTTACTTTTATGCATCTTGGTATTCTTCTAAAGCAACAGATGTTGATGTTGAAGCCATGATAGGTGGTTATGCACAAATAAAAAACCGTATTATAGAAATTCAAAATAAGGGATATGATGCCACTAATAAAGAAAATGGTCAACTAGAAAGTTTAAAAATTGCTTTAGAAGCTACTGCTCGTAATATAAAATTTTTAAATGTTGATTTATATAATAGTGAAGCAACAGTTTGGAAAGCAGTAAGTGATACTGAAATTTATCCGCCATTTAATTCGATTGATGGGCTAGGAGATACAGTAGCTCAAAAAATAGTTGAAGAGAGAGAAAAAGGAACATTTTTAAGTATTGAAGATTTACAAAAGCGTGGTAAAGTATCTGGAACATTAATAGAAAAAATGCGTTCAATGGGAATTTTAGATGGCATGGATGAATCTAGTCAACTATCTTTATTTTAGGAGTTATTATGAATGAATTAGATAAATTTTATTATAATATTTTAAATATTAAGAAAACAAATGTAACTTTAGATTTAATAATAAAAATCGTTAGAGAAAAAACATCAGAAATTTATAAAAGAACTTCTGATATTTCAGGACTTTGTAAAGTAGTTGCAGATGTTTTGTTAAATGAATTTAATAAATTTAATATAAATACTTTATTATTTGATATTAAAGATTTATGTAATATTAATTATAGTCATGAATTTTTAATTGTTTATTTTGAACAAGATTCACATTTAAATTATGTTTTAATAGACCCTACTTATATTCAATTTGTAAAAAAAGATGGTAAATTAAATCCGAAATTTAGAAACTATCCTAGTGAAATTTTAAAAGAAACAGAAAAAGGAAAGAAATTATTAAAATTTCTTTTACAAGATGGTCTTAGTTTAGTAGACAGTAGTACTATTAATTTATATTTAAAAAGTTTTAATATGAATGCACCTTATTTTGATTTAGATAATAGTTTTATAACATATACAAGAAAACATTAAACTTCAAAACTAGTTTCATCAATAAATCTATAATTAGTTTTAAATTTAAGTTCCCTAATTAATCTAAATAAAGCTTCATCTTTGGCTTTAGCTTCTATCATAATATCTAAATTGATATTTAAATGCTTAATTGATTCGATAAAAGAAATAAAATCATCAGAATTAATATAGTCATGATGACTTCTTATTTCTTTTTTTGTTTTATTTTTAGGTGAAGAAAAATGTAATTTAGGTGTTTTAGTCCAAGTTTTAAATATTTCTTTATAGTAGTCAGTTATATTTATATCTCCACTATTACATATATAATGATGATAATCTAAAACCATTGGAATATTAAGTTTTCCACATAATTTTAAAACATCTAAAATATTATAGACTTTATCATCATTTTCCACCACAATACTATTTTGAATATAATTAGGAAGCTTTTTAAAATTATTGATAAATCTTTTAATTGAATTATCTTTTCCAAAGACACTAGAACCAACATGTAAAACTAGGGTAGGATTATCAATATTTAATGCATTTAAAATACTATAATGATATTTTAAAATTTCAAATGTATTTTCTAATACTTCTTTTTTTGTACTATTTAAAACAGTAAATTCTCCAGTATGAAAATCTACTCGCATATTGTTTTCTTTGATTTTTAAACCTATTTTTTTATATAGTTCTAAATAAGGGGTAATATAATCAAAATCAATATCCTTTATAGTAGCAAGTGGAATTAAAGCAGAACTTAATCTAAAAAAATGAATATTATTTTTAATATTATAATTAATTATTAATTCTAAATTATTTAGATTTTCTTTTACTATTTTATCTAATTTGTTAAATCTATCTTGTTTATTTAGTTTTAAATAATTAGTGTAACTGATAGTTTTAGAAGTAGTAATATCAATTGTTTTACTTATACAAGCATAACCTAAATGTATAATCATAAAAATCACCATTAATATTATTTGCTTAAATAAAATGAATATGTATAAAAATAGTGTAAATAATAAGTATATTAGGTTTAAAATAATTTATACTTTAAAAAATTTATGATAAAATATATATAAAGATGGGAGGATATAAAATGGATTTAAAAAAATTATTTGGTTTTGATGGAAAAACAGTTGTAGTTGGAGGAGCAGCATCAGGAATGGGAAAATCAGCTTGTGAGCTTTTAATTGAATTAGGAGCTAAAGTACATGCAGTTGATATTAATCCTGTTGATTTACCTGTAGAAAAATCATACCAAACTGATTTAGGTGATAAAGATTCTATTGATAATTTAATTAATGAATTGCCAGAAAAAATAGATGCTTTATTTTTATGTGAAGGAATAGCTGGATTTAAAGGAAGAGAACTATTAGTTCAAAAAGTAAATTTCTATGGACAAAAATATATAACAGAATGTTTACTTAATAGAATAGTAGATCATGGTTCTGTTACTTATATATCATCAGTAGGAGGATTTGGATGGCAACAAATATATACTAAAGCAGTGGAACTTATTAATTTACCTTCTTGGGAAGATGCTATGAAATGGTATGAAGAACATCATAAAGATATAGAAAGTTCTTATGTGTTTGCTAAGCAATGCTTACTTTCATATGTAACTTATAAATGTCATAGTAAAGAATTTATTGAACGTAAAATTAGAATAAATGCTATCAATCCAGGAGATACTACAACTGGATTGACAGATGACTTTAATAAATCAACTAGTCCTAATGGAGATGCTATAGAAGGTGCAGCTATGATTGAAAATATTTTCTTAAAAAGTTGGAATGGTTATGCAGCAGAACCTAAAGATATGGGATACCCTATGGTAGTAGTAGGTAGTGATATTTGTTCCTATATGTCAGGACAATTAATTTATATTGATTATGGCTTAACTTCAAGTTGGACTAATGGAGCACTACTTAAGTCAAATAATAAAACTATAGAAGAAATATCAGCTGAATCACAAGAATAATAATTAAAACTATTAGCACAATTGTTAGTAGTTTTTTAATTGGACAAATTTTTAATTTTATGTTATACTTAAAAGCAATGCGTCAAAAAAGGGGCAAAATAATGTTAAAAGTATTAGGGGGAAATAATATGAAATTAGAAGTTGGTAAGTTAAAAAATATGGATATAGAACAAATAAGTTCTATTATCACACCTAGCATTTTAAAACTACAAGAAAAATATAGTTATGCTATGTTAAAGAAAATAGAATATTCTGAAATAATAAGGGAAGGTATAACATTAGGACTAAAAAGAATAAGTAAATTAGAATCATATAAAACTATTGATACTGATTTTCTTAGTAAAGAAATAAACTTAGTGATCAATAGTTATATAGGAAAAAAAGTTTTAAAAGAAGAAACAGCTTTAATAATATTCAATAATTTTATAAATCAAAATATTAAATCTTCACAAGACTATAGCACTAATATGAAACAATTTAAAAAATTTAGTAATTTTTTAAAACGTATAAAAAATACGCCAGATAAAGACTTATATATCGAGTTAATTAAAAGTAATCAAATTTTAAACAGCATATTAAGTCAAATTGTTAATAAAAATTTAGAAGCAATAAAAAATGGGGAATTATATAATGTAATAGATGATGATTTCTTAATTGCTTTTATAGAAGCTTATTGTATAATTAATAATATTAAGATGAAAGAAAAAGAAATAGATTTAGATAATATATATGAAGAAATAGAAAAAAAACAAACAAAAGATTATGAATCATTAGATTCTATTAAACTTTATTTAAATGAAATAGATAAACCACTACTAACTAAAGAAGAAGAACAACAATTAGGATATGCTATTTTAGATGGTGATGAAGAAGCAAAAAAAATACTTATAGAGAGAAGTTTAAAATTAGTTGTTAGTATTGCTGCAAGGTATTGTTATAGAGCTTGTGATTTTTTGGATTTGATCCAAGATGGAAATGAAGGATTAATTAAAGCTGCTGATAGATTTGATGTAACTAAAGGTTTTAAATTTTCTACATATGCAACTTGGTGGATTAGACAAAAAATTATACGATCTATACAAAATACATCAAGAAATATACGTATTCCAGTACGTGTAAATGAAGCAGTTACTAAATATAAAAAAACTTATAATGAATTAGAATTAAAATTAGGTAGAGAACCTTCTAAAAAGGAGTTAGCTAGTGCTTTAAATTTTTCATTAGAAAAAATAGAAGAATTAGATAGAATTAAAGAGGATACTTTAAGTATTAATAATAGAACTTCTGAAGAAACTGAATATCAGGAATCAATACCTGATAAAAAAACAAATATAGAGAATGAATGTATAGATAATGTATTAGTAAGGGATGTTAGAAAAGCACTAGAAAATAGCGGTTTAAAACTAAAAGATTTAAGTATTATAACCCTTTACTTTGGTTTAAATGGAGAAGAATCTTTATCTTTAGAAGATATTGGTAAAAAATATGGGACTTCTAGACAAAATATTCAAAAGATACAAAAAAGGGTTTTTAGAGATTTGAGTAAATCTAAGGAGTGGAAAAGACTTGCCGTTTATATTGGAAAACAACAAGATGATGAAAAATCAGAAAGTACAGTCATAAACTCTAGTTCAGGTAAAATACTTTCCTTTAAATCAAATACCAATACAGATAATGAACAAATAAAAATAAAAGTAAAATAAACATGGATTATATAAAATTTCCATGTTTTATTTATAATAAAATATAGACAAAAATTTATTAATATTATAAAATATAAATATATATTA
>CANSFI010000020.1 GCA_947646095.1 uncultured Mycoplasmatota bacterium | reverse complement strand
TTTGTTTATTTTTTCTAATACTAATGAAAAAAAGAATCTACTTTGATTCTTTTTTACTTTGTTCTACATTTAAATATACTTCATGACCATTTAAATCAAAAGATTCTTTTAAATTATCTTTTTTAATTATATCTATGCTTAAAGTTTCTGCTTTAATAAATTCTTTAAGATTATTAACTGTAGAATCCACAAGTTCATCACCATTATAATAAATATTAATACGATCAACTATATTAAAGTCTCTATTTTTACGCATATTTTGAACTTTAGATATAAATTCTCTAGCAATACCTTCTTCTATTAATTCGTCTGTTAATTCAGTATTTAATATAATAAAATTATTATTTTCCATACCAACATTAAATCCTTCTTTAGAAGATATTCTAACTTCTACCATATCACTAGTAATTTCTTTTATATCTCCACCTATTTCTAACTTAATAGTACCATGATTAGTTAAAACATTAATATCTTGTTCATTTAAGTTTTCTAATTTTGTTTGGAAATCTTTAATTAGTGATCCAAATATTTTACCTACTACTTTAAAATTAGGTTTTAAAGATACATTCATATATTCGTTTAAATTATCGACAAAAATAACTTTTTTTATATTTAATTCTTCTTCAATTAATGGTACTAAATCAGAAATTAGTTCTTTATTTTTTCCATCTAATAAAGCTTCACTTAATGGTTGGCGAACCTTTATTTTAGTTTCTTCACGGACATATCTTCCAATAGAGATTAAATCTCTTACTAAATCCATTTTAGTTTCAATATGTTCATTAATTAAATTATCATTACATGTTGGATAGTCTGCTAAATGAACTGATTTTTCACCTGTTAATTTACGATATAATTCTTCTGATATAAAAGGTGTAATAGGAGCGATTAGTTTAGATAATCCTACTAATACTTCATAAGTAGTTATATAAACACTCTTTTTAGAATTATTCAATTCACTTCCCCAGAATCTATTTCTATTTCTTCTAATATACCAATTAGATAAGTCTTCTGATACAAAATTTGATAAATAATGAACTACTTTATTTAAATCATATTCATCGAAAGATTCTCTCACATTTCTAACTAATTTATTATACTTTGATAATAACCATTTATCAATTTCTTCTCTATCATTATATTCTACATTACAATTATCAGTATCAATTCCATCAATATTGGCATACATAACAAAGAAACTATAAGTATTTTTAAGTGGATTAAAGAATTTAGAATAAACTTCTTTTAAACCATCCATATCAAATTTTAATGGAGTCCATACTGGTGATACATAAGGTAAATAAAATCTTACTGTATCTGCTCCATATTCTTGGATAGTTGTAAATGGTTCGACAATGTTTCCTCTCGATTTACTCATCTTTTTACCTTCTGAATCAAGTAATAAATCGTTTACTAAAACATTTTTAAATGGTGAACAACCTTTTACAAAAGTAGAAATAACCATTAAAGTGTAAAACCAACCTCTAGTTTGATCTATTCCTTCACAAATGAAGTCAGCTGGGAACTGTTCATCCCACAAGTTTTCATTTTCGAATGGATAATGATATTGAGCAAAAGGCATTGAACCAGAATCAAACCAACAATCTAATACATCTGGAATACGAGTCATTGATTTTCCACATTCTTTACATTTTAAATGAATATTATCGATGTAAGGTTTATGCAAATCAAAATTTTCGGGTATTTCTTCTATTGCAATTTCTTTTAATTCTTTAATTGAACCTACCATATGATTATAACCACATTCACATTTGAAATATGGAATTGGACTCCCCCAATATCTACTACGAGATACATTCCAATCTCTAGCATTTTCTAACCAATTAGCGAATCTTTTTTCACCTACATAAGATGGATACCAATTAACCTTAGAATTAGCTTTTACTAAATCATCAGTCATACTACTTACTTTTATATAATAACTTGGCATAGAGTAATATAAAAGTGGTGTATCGCATCGCCAACAATGTGGATATTCGTGAGCTAATTTTTGTTTTTTAAATAATTTATTATTTGTTTTTAAATAATCAACTACTTCTTCATTAACATCATGAACAAATTTGCCTTCCCATAAACCATCGGTATAACATCCATCTTTACCTACTGGGTTTAAATATGGCATATTATATTTTTTACAAACATTAGCGTCATCTTCACCGAATGCTGGTGCGATATGAACAATACCAGTTCCATCTTCCATAGTTACATAATTATCACACATAACATAGAAAGCTTTTTCTTTTAATTCTAATGATGGTATTAGTTGCTCATATTCTTGATATTCTAAATCTTTTCCTTTATAAGTTTCTAATACTTTTACTTCTTCTCCTAATACCTTTTCAATTAAAGAAGTTGCAATAATAAATTTAGTTCCACGAGACTCTACTAAAGAATAATCATATTCAGGATTAACACATAATCCAACATTAGCAATTAAAGTCCAAGGTGTTGTTGTCCAAACTAAGAAATAAACATCTTCATCTTTTTTCTTAAATGGTACATATACAGTTATAGCAGTATCTGTTTGATAATTTTGAGCTACTTCATGGGTAGCTAGTCCTGTACCACAATGTGGACAATATGGTACAACTCTAGTTCCTTCATAAAACATATTTCTTTCATACATTTGTTTTAAAATCCACCATTCAGTTTCAATATAATCATTTTTATATGTTAAATATGGATTTTCTACATCAAAAAATTGTCCCATTTTTGAAGTTAAATTTGTAAATGCATCTTCATTAGCACCTACACTATTACGACATTCTTGATTAAATTTTTCTACTCCTAAAGCTTCTATTTCTTTTTTAGATGAAATTCCAAGTTTCTTTTCAACATGATTTTCAATAGGTAATCCATGAGTATCCCAACCTATTTTTCTAATAACTTTTTTACCATTCATAACATGATATTTAGTAATAGTATCTTTCAAGTTTTTAGATACCATATGATGTAAACCTGGAAATCCATTTGCGAATGCTGGACCATCATAGAAAACAAAAGTTTCATTATTTTTACATTTTTCTACTTGAGCATCATGCATAACATTGATACTTTCCCAAGATTCTAATATAGAGTTTTCTACTTCATTTACTTTTCTTTTATCTAAATTTTCAAAATTTTTCATAATTTCACTCCTTGTATTAATAATATTTATTTTATGATTGTAACTTGCGAATATGAGTAATATTAAATCACTACCTAATATAATAGCAAGAATTATAATTGTTGTAAATAGTATCGATATCTTTAAAGATATATTTTTTCTTTTAAAACAAAAAAACTCAAATCCAATTAAGGACGAGTTTTACCCGCGGTACCACCTTATTTTATAAATAAATATACTCTCTATACTATAACGCGTTACCGTTCTATTTAGAAACATCAAGAGTGATCTATATACAATTATCTTTATTAGTTTCCACCAACCACTAATTCTCTATCAAGACTTTTTTTGTATACCGTCTCTATCTTATGCTTTAAAAATCTACTTTTTCGATATCATTAACTATTTCAAGCTGTTGTTCAATAATACCCTTTAAACGTCTTTTAAATATGTTTATATTACGTTTTAACATGTTAGCTTCCATATCAGTTTTTTCTGCTCTTAGTAAAGCGTCATTAACTATTCTGTTAGCATTGTGTTTAGCTTCTTCTAAAATGGCTTCACTTTCTCTACGAGCACTAGTTCTAATTTGTTCAGATGCTTTTTGTGACATTAGAATCGCTTTATTTAAAGTTCCCTCCATACGTTCATATTGAGACAATTTTTCTTTTAAACGAGCATTTTCTTTTTCTAATAATTTAAGTTCTTTTATTTTAGCATCTTTTACTTTAGTTTCGTTAACCATTTTTTCAACTTGGCCAATAACCTGATCTAAAAAAGCATTTACCTCATCTGGATCATAGCCACGAAGTGTTCGATTAAATTTTTCCATATGTCACCCCTAGGTGCCACTTATTGTGGCATAGTTTTTTATTATAAATCATCCTACCACTCGATATTAATATCTGTATTATCGTGAATATCTTTACCTTCTTTTTCGTCAGTTATTTTCCCCTGAATATTTACATTGTTTGGAGTACATAGAAAAATTCCTCCACCAATTTTTTGTAAATCTCCTCCAATAGCATATATAGTTCCACTTAAAAAGTCAACTATTCTTTTAGCTTGATCTGAGGTAACTCTTTTTAAATTAACTACAACTGTATTACGAGCTTTTAAATGATCAGCTATTTGTTGTGATTCGGAATAAGCACGAGGTTCTAATAAAATCATTTTACTATTGCCATCATTTTCTTTTAAGGCTGCTTCTGTATCTATATTATAGTATTGGTCCCCTGTATCATTACTTGAGAATATATCTTCATCATCTTCTCTAAACCATTTCTTTATATTTAAACCCATTGTTATCCTCCTATATTTCTACATTCTATATATAATTCTATCATAAATGAAAAAAAAAGAAAACAATTTTTAATAATTTATTGTAATGTTTTCTAAATTCCTTAATAATTTGATATAAATTTAACACTTAAAATTCTATTTTATTTTGAATATATTCTTTTAAATCATCTACTTTTATTATTTCTTGTTCCATTGTATCTCTATTTCTTACTGTAACTGTACCATTATTTAAAGTTTCTTCATCTACTGTTATACAGTATGGTGTTCCAATTACATCTTGTCTTCTATATCGTTTACCAATATTACCAGTTTCATCATATGTAACCATAAAATATTTAGATAATTTTCCATATATTTCTAAAGCCTTTTCACTATGATACTTTTTCATAAGAGGTAAAACAGCTACCTTATAAGGAGCTAGAAAAGGATGAAAGTGCATTACTTCTCTTATAGTTCCATCTTCTAACGTTTCTGATCCATAAGCATCACATAGAATGGTTAAAACCATACGATCACAACCTAAACTAGGTTCAATAACATAAGGAATATATTTTTCGTTTGTTTCAGGATCTAAATATTCCATACTTTGCTTAGAAACTTCCATATGTCTTGACAAATCATAGTTAGTTCTACTTGCTATACCCCAAAGTTCTCCCCAACCAAATGGAAATTTATATTCAAAATCAGTAGTAGCATTACTATAAAAGCTTAATTCTTCTTTTTCATGATCACGTAGTCTTAGATTATCTTTTTTTATTCCTAAGTCTAATAACCACTTATAACAGTAGTCTTTCCAATATTTAAACCATTCCAATTCTGTATTTGGTTTGCAGAAAAATTCTAGCTCCATTTGTTCAAATTCACGTGTCCTAAAAGTAAAGTTACCTGGAGTTATTTCATTTCTAAAACTTTTTCCTATTTGACCAATACCAAAAGGTAGTTTTAAACGCATACTTCTTTGAACATTTAAAAAGTTTATAAATATTCCTTGAGCTGTTTCTGGTCTTAAATAAATTGTATTCTTACTATCTTCTGTTACTCCTTGGAATGTTTTAAACATTAAATTAAATTGTCTAATATCTGTATAATTTAGTTTTCCACATTTTGGACAAACTATTTTATTTTCATTTATAAAATCTATTAATTTTTCATTAGACCATCCATCTCCTGTTTCATTTCCTTTAGTAAAATCTTCTATCAATTTATCAGCTCTAAATCTTGCTTTACAATCTTTACAGTCAATTAAAGGATCTGAAAATGTCGATAAATGTCCACTTGCTTCCCAAGTTTTAGGATTCATAAGTATAGCACTATCCATACCTACATTATATTTATTTTCTTGAATAAATCTTTTTAACCATGCTTTTTTTACATTGTTTTTAAGTTCTGAACCTAGTGGTCCATAATCCCATGTATTAGCAAGTCCTCCATATATCTCACTACCACTAAAAATAAAACCATATTGTTTACATAAGTTAACTATTATTTCCATTGTTAATTCTTCCATATTATCCTCCTTAAATAAAAACCTTCTAGAAATTGTAAGGACTCTTTTGAGCGGTTCCACCTTACTTATCTAGAAGATCATCTTTATTGTTATATTGCTCTGGATTTTCCACATCCGTCATCACATTTATATTAATATTATATTAAAATAGTTTATTTTAGTCAATATTTTTTGAATCATAATATAATTAACTTGACAAAAAAATATTTATGTAAAATATATCCTAACAAAAAAAAGGAGGAAAGTTATGTCATATGAAGATAAAAAAAGTGAACTATTAAATAAATGCAATTTACTTTTAAGAAAATATTATTCTTTTTTAAAAGACTCTATGGAGTTTAGTCATGAATTAATTAGTATGAAAGTTACTAATACATCTGAGACAATAGATCTATTAAATTTTATGATTAACAATGATGCTTTAGAAAAAGCTACTAGATTAATAGCAGTCATTTCATATGTAAAAAAGTCCACAAGATAAAGAAGTTATTGACAATTTAAAAGAAAATAAAAACACCTGATTCTTTAATTACAGATGTTTTTTTATTAAGAATTTTTTAAATCATCAATCTTCTTATTTATATCACTTTTATAAAATCTATATGTAGCAAGTAATATAATAGTAAGTGGTAAAGCTATAATGATACCAATTATTCCATATATTTTACCTCCTGTATATACAGCAAATATAGTAAGTAATGTTGGTACCTGATTTGTTTTACCATATATTCTAGGTGATATAACATATCCATCTATATTAGGACATATAAATGCTACGATAAGTGTTAAAATAAATAGTTTTTGTGATATAAAAAATGAAGTTATACAAGCTATTATATTAGCGAATATTCCACCAAAATAAGGAATAATTGTTGTGATTGAACAAAGGACTCCTAAAATCAAATAATATGGATGTCTTATTAGGAAAAATATAACTGTATATTCAATAAATTGAACTAATATATATTTACCTAAACCCACAAAATATTTGCTCATTTCATGATCCAATTTTTTAACATAATTATAAGTTTTTTTATTTTTTTTGATTAAATAGTTTTTAAAACTTAATCTTATTTTATCCATATCAATTAATAGTTTAATTGAAACAATAAACGATATTAAAGCTATTGTAAATACATTTATTGTTTGGTTTATTAAATTAATTGAAATATCCCCTAATGATTTAGAAAAATCACTTAGAATACTATTAAAATCTCCTAAGTATTCTTGAATCAAATGCAGATTTACATCATGTTTACTAGAAATATTAGGTATTATTTCTAATAACCAATTAAATAAAGAGTTTAATTGTTCTATTAAAATTGGTATTAATAAATAAATGATAAAACCTATAAAAGCAACTAATAAAAAAAGTATAAAAAATATTGAAAATGATTTTCTCATTCCTTTTTTTTGTAATTTTACTGTTATTGGATATAAAGCATAAGCTATTATAAAAGCTATAACAAAGGGTATTAAAATCGTTTCTATTTTTTTTAAAATAGGAATCCAAATTGACATTGTTTTACCAAATAAAAATATTATTAAAAATACTAATACAATATTTAATAATTTAAAATCAAGTTTTTTATCAAAATCTTTCATAATATACTCCTAAAAAATAATATAAAAATAAATATAACTAACTATTATTCCAAGTAACATTCCCATTAAAACTTCTAATGGTTTATGTCCAAGTTGCTCTTTAAGTCTGGCAATACTTACTTTAGGGTTAACAGAAAAAATTTCATCGACAATAGTATTTATGGCTTCTGCTTGTTTTCCACTTTCCATTCGAACCCCCATTGAATCATAGGCTACAATAAGAGAAAAAATAAGTGAAATGGCAAATAATGGTGAAGTAATTTCCTCTGTTAATAAAATTATGGTTGTTAAAGAAAAACTAAATGAGGCATGACTACTTGGCATTCCTGCGCTTCCATTAAATAATCTTCCCCATACTAGTCTTTTAGCTATAATTGATTCAATTATAAATTTAATTATTTGAGCTAAAACAAGAGAAGTAAAGGGAACTAATAAATATATATATTCATTCATAATTTACTCCTTAATACTTATTTTTTTTAAATCGTTTATAAATGATTTAGATTTTAAATAAAGACCTGTATAATGTTCATAATATTCATCTAAAAATGAATTAATTTCTAATCTAGATAAAGGATTTACATTCATTTTAGTAATTTTACTTATATCAACATAATAAAACATTCTAAGTAATTTAATTGTTTTTTCATTTACTATTTTTTCAGTAGTTAAACAACTAGTACATATATATCCACCTTTACTTGAAGAAAGAGTTGCGATAGATGTTTTTTTTCCACATATAGAACATTTATCAATAACAGGCATAACTCCTAAATAATCCAAATATTTAAGTTCTACTATATTAGTAATTATTAAAGGATCAAAATTTTCTTCTATTTTTATAATTCCATCTATTAATAAAGTATAAACACTATTATTTAAACTATGTTTATAAACCTGTGATGTAAGTTCTAATAAAAATGAGGCATAACTTATTTTTTCTATATCTTTTTTTATATTTTTAAAATTATTAATAATATCTACACTAATTAAAGTTGATAATTTATCTTTTTTATAATAGATATTAAAATAACCATAAGTAAGTTTTCCAGTAACACTCCTAAACATACTCTTTATAGATTTTGCTCCTTTACACATGATACCTATAATACCTCTATCTTTAGTCAAAACATTAATTATTTTACTTGTTTCACTAAAGTCTCTTTCTTCAATTACAATTCCCTCTACTTTTTCAATCATAATCTTTATCTATTAATTCAAATCTATATTCTTGAGTTATATTTGGATATTTATTCTTGTCAACTTTAGACATAAACATTTCATAATTTCTAATCCAAATAATGTCATCATCTAAATGTTTATATATTACAACATCTTCCAATGTTTCACTATCTTTTCCTATATGTAAAATTTCTACTATTTTTCCTTTAAAATGTCTATATTTTTCTCCCTTTGTTATCATCTAAATCATTCCAATTCTTATATTTTATATAATATTCTATTTTACCTGTATGAGTAAATAAATCCCATAACATATTTTTATTCATATTATCACCTCTATTTATATAGTGGTTAATATGAATTCATTTTATTCAAATTCATTAAAACCAAATTCCGATAAATATTTCTCCTTATCTCGCCAATTTTTAATTACTTTAACAAATAATTCTAAATAAACTTTTTTTCCTAATAAAGCTTCTATATCAGGACGAGCTAATATACCAATTTCCTTAATTTTAGTTCCTCTTGAACCAATTATTATTTTTTTTAGTGAATCCCTATCAACTACGATTACGACGTTAATATTAATACTTGATTTTTTACTATCAATATTCTCTACATAACAAGTAATTGAATGTGGAACTTCTTCTTCAGTTAAATTAAATACTTTTTCACGAACTATTTCAGCAATTAAAAAATGTAATGGTTTGTTAGTTACATCATTTTCACCATAAAATTTAATTGAATCTGGTAAATAATTTTTTAATACATTTATTACTGTTTTAACATTATCTTTTTTTAAAGCTGAAACAGGTATAATTTCACTAAATGGATATAAATCTTTATATTCATTTATTTTCAATAATATTTGTTCTTTAGTTAATTTATCAATTTTATTAATAATTAGTATTACTGGTTTATTTACTTGTTTTAATCTGTCAATTATATACTTATCCCCTAATCCTAATGAAACTGAAGCATCTACTAAGAAAAGAATTGTATCAACATCGTCTATTGAATAATAAGCTTGTTTATTTAAGTATTTTCCTAATTTATGATTAGGTTTATGAATTCCTGGAGTATCAACAAATACTATTTGCGTATCTTTTTCATTATATATTCCTTGTATTATATTTCTTGTTGTTTGTGGTTTATTAGATGTTATAGCAACTTTTTTACCAATAATACTATTAAGTAAGGTTGATTTGCCTACATTTGGTCTTCCTATTAAACTTACAAATCCACTTTTCATTTTAAATCTCCTTCATTAAAAGGATAAGGACAAAGGTCTTTAACTTTATATATTTTTTCTAATCCTTGTTCATTCATACAAATAATTTCACTTTCTTTATCAAAAAATTCTGTTATAAATTGCCTACATATAAAACAAGGAGTACTAATATCTCCTTTAGTCATAATATAGATATTTTTAAAATCTTTAGGTTTATATCCCATAGTAATAGCTGTTGTAAAAGCATTTCTCTCTGCACATATAGTGGCTCCAAAAGATGCATTTTCAACATTTACACCACTTATTTCTTTTCCGTCTTTCATAGTTATTATAGCTGCTACTGGGAAGTTAGAATATGGTGAATAAGAGTTATTTAAAAGTTGTTTTAGTTTTTCTTTCATATATTTCTCCTTATATTAAGTCTAGTATTTTAGGTAAAAAAATAATGAGTGCTCCTATAAAAGCTACAAATGAAAAAATAAGTGTTGCTGAAGAAGCTGTATCTTTAGCTATTTTAGCTAGAGGATGAGTTTCAGTTGTAATTAAATCTATTGTAGCTTCTATTGAAGTATTAAGCATTTCTGTTCCTGCGACTAAACCAATAACAATTATTATAAAAAACCACTCATAAGTAGATATTTTAAATATTATTCCAGCTATCAAAACAACTATAGTAGCAAATCCGATTATAATCATATTATGTTCATATTTAAAAGCATAAATAATTCCTTCTAAAGCATGAATAAAACTTTTATAATATCTTTCTATCATATTCCCTTTATCTTTATTTCGTAATACCTGCTTCATTTAAAATCAACTCCTGGCGACTAAACATTATTAATTCATCTTCTTTTTTCATATGATCATAACCAAGCAAATGTAATAATCCATGAATCGTTAAAAAAGATAATTCTCTAAAAAATGAATGATTATATAATTTACTTTGTTCATAAACCTTATCTATAGAAATATATATATCTCCTAGTATTCTATAATCTATATTTGGAAAATCTTTATTGTCTTCTAAAGCAAAACTAATAACATCAGTAGCAGCATCAATATTACGATATTGTTTATTTATTTCATGAATTCTTTCATTATCAACAATGATAATATTAAATTCAACATTATTTAAATTTTCAATTTCTATTGCTTTATTAATAACTTTATTTAAATCCCCTAATTCTTTTATTTTTAATTTTGTTTCATTAAAAATACCTATATTATTCATTCTATACTCCTAACTTAAGTATATTGGTTAAGTATAGGATAATCATAACCAATATTAGTACTACTATTATATTATAAACTATAGGTTTTTTCAAGAACTCTGGTAGTTTATCTTGGGTTTTCATTAAAATAATATATAGAAATCCACCAATAAAACCACCTAATACATTTAACAAAATATCATCTATATCAAAAACTCTTCCTATATTAAGTTGTGTAAGCTCAATTGTAAGAGATGTAATTATAGTTAAAATTATAATTGTCCTTTTCTTTTCTAATTTAAGAAAATATCCAACAAAAAATCCATATGGCATGAACATAATCATATTTCCTATAACATTTTTAAAAAACAATCTACTTCCAAATGTATATCTAAACATTTCTTTAAATGGAACAAAATTAGAACTAGACCAACTTACATCCCCAAATGTTACTACATAAAAAAGACACATAACATATATTACAAATGCTAACATCATTATTTCTTTATAGAAAACAATTTCTGTTTTATTTTTTATAATATATACAATTCGCATAGAAGAGATGATTACTGTACATATTAAAATCATTGGCCAAGATCCTTCAAAAATTTGTAAAATACTATTGCGAAACATAAATCATCTCCTATTCCTCTGTTTGTTCTACTATTTCAGCATAATCTGTTATATTTTCATAAACAGAATAAAATATGTCTAATACTATTGTACTCTCCTTTATATTAACTTTCAATTGTTTTTCTTCAATTATATATTCATCCTCTTTTAGTTTACTTTCTATTTGCATTCTTCCCTTTTCTAAGGCCCTATTTATTGCCTCCTCTTCAGTTGATACATATTCAGTGATACGAACCTCTCTTTGGGTTTGTTCAACTAAAGATATTGGTAAAAATTGATGATTTAATATTTTCTTTTCTTCAATATATTTATCTTTATATTTATTAAAATTAAATAATTCAAATGTATGGTTTAAAAGTTTAATCGCATAAACTTTATTTTTTTTGCCAGTTGTTTGTTTTTCACTATATATATATGGATACTCTACTTTTATATTATACCAAACTTCACCAAATATTTCGCCTTCTGCTTTTACTGTATTTTTAGTTTCTTCATTTAGTTTAATTTCACCACTTATTACTACATCACCAGGAGAAACATAATCATTAGTATTTTTAATAATTTCACCATTTTTAGCTAATACTTTTTTTATAATAGCTGCTTTTTTTGATACTACATTTCTTTTAGTATAATCTTTTTCTATATCTATTAGTTTTCTAATTTCTACTCTAATTATATATTTTGTACCAACATTTTCTATTTCTAACCATTCTATTTTATCTCTATGTTTTTCTATGATTGTATTTTTTATCTTTCCTATTTCTTTAAAATTTTTTTTAAATTTATATGGTTCAATTCCATAATTACTTAATTCTTTAATAAGTAAATTTCTTATATCTTTATCTGTATGAATAATTTCTATAGAAAATATAAGATTACTTAAAAATAGTAGTATAGCAAGTCCAATTAATACTGATATTATAATTATTTTATTTATATTAATAAGTTTTTTTATTTTTATTAGACCTTTATAATCGATTATATCCACTTCATAAATTGTTTTTAATTCTAATAATTTATTATAGTCTTCTTTATAGATTAAAACTATTAACTCTTTTCTATTCAAAACTTTAATATCTAAAAGTTCTATTTTAGATACCATTAATCTTTTTAAAAAATTATCTACTTTTCTACCTGTTATTTTTACTCTAATTTTACTTTTTAATTTATATGTTATTCCATCCATATTATCACCTTAATTCTAACTTTTCAATATTACCAATTATTAATATTTCATCTATTAATAATTTAGAGATTGAAAGGTTATGTCCTGTTATTATAATTTTACCTTCATCATATTTGATAATTATCTGTTTAGATGTGAAGTCGACTATATCTGTATAATTAACAATATTTACTTTATTTTTATATATATATATTTTAAATTCTTCATCCAATATATAATTTCTAAAACTATTAATTATTTTCATAGTCTCACCCTTATAATTGTATTAGTTTTAAGGTTAAAATATGTTAGTAATAAAATTACTTTAAATATATTCTGAGTGTTCTAGTTCATAAAGTTCTTTTTCTTCTTTTATAATTCTAATCAATTCTTGAAAATGTGACCAGGATAATTCGGTCGACACTGTCGACCAAATTGGATACATCTCATAAAATCTTCACATTCTTCTAATACTAACTGATGAAAAGCCACTTCCAAACTCCTTTGTTAGTTTTAAAGAAAGTTCATCAATTATCTTTTTTCCATAATTCACACTTGCATAATTATTAGATAAATTATAAGTAATTTTTCCTACATACCAATAAACTTCCACCATTGTAGTATCAATATGCTTAAACATTTTTTCTCTAGCTGTTATTATTTTATTTCTTATATCTTGATAAATGCTTTCAACACAAGCAAGCCCCTTTTCATTAACTTTTATTTTATTAGTTATATTATTAACTATTGCAATCACCTCTATTAATAACATACAATTTAAAATATACAAACTCCTTTTTATTTAAGTGACTTTTTAACTTTGACATTTTTATGACTTTCTATTTTAACATTTATAACATGATTTCTAATTCAAATCTTCAAAGCCACAATCACAAGTGCTTGTGGCTTTGCCTTACGCATGTCAAGCACGCTATTTACAAAAATCGAAGATTTTTGCATATATTCTTCGATTTTTATTTATTATTTTTCGTGTTTTATTCAACTTTTTCTACTCTATAATTTTTTATAGTAGATTATAGACTTTTAGATATTTTTATAACTGGGCGAGACCCAATATGGACACTATCACTAACGCTGCCTGCGGCGTCGCCGAAGTCACCCCCAAAATATACAATGAAGCTATCATCAGAGTAGCCAGGGTGCGCAGTAGTTAACCAATACGCTCCATGTTGTCCCTCCACTGTTGGTTCTACTAAATTTTCGTATAAATATGTTGGTACCTTTCTAGTTTCCCAATCAATAAAATTTTCTATATCTGTTAACATTGGTAATCTTGCTTTTACATTTGTTCTTTTGATTGGTTGATACATTATTTCTGATGTTCCAACCAATTCTATCATTTTTGATGGTCTATCATCTTCTAAGGTATAATTATAAGCTGGTATATTTGTCCATTCTTTTGTTAAGTCTTCTAATTGGTTTAAGGCTGTTAATGGTCCCAATTCATTGTTTCCATACCTTCCATACTCACTTTCTGTTCCTCCTGCAGCTATATAATCTTCTTTAGAAATCCATGCAACTGTATTTCCTATATTTTTATTCATGATTAGTGTTAATTCTTCTCCATCATCTTTGATTACATAGAAATCATAGTTTTCTTTTTCATTTACTTTTACATTTAACTTAGTTCCATTTTCACATATTCCATCTGTTAGACAGCTATTATTTGTTGTTATAATTGGATTAGGTCCCTTTATTAATGAACAGCTATCTATATTATCATCTATAGTTACATCATTATCATTTATACTTTTTCTAGCACAATATTTTCCATTACTTATAGCAAGCTCTATTTTTCCTTCTTTTGTTACTTTCATATTTCCACTCTTTGGTCTTGATCCTTTTATATCTAGTCCTGTTGCATCTGGAAATGTGAATGTTATATCATTTGTCATTCCCTCAGTAGTTAATAATTTATCTGCATAATGTAATTCACCAGCTTTTATTATTCCATATGCTGAATCTTTAAATGCACTCTTATTTGCTCTTTCAATTATATTCATTATTACTGGTACTGTAATTAGGGCTATGATTGCTAGTATAATTATAACAGCTAATAATTCTATTAATGTAAATCCTTTGTTTCTTTTCATATTTTCTCTCTTTCTATTTTATATATTAATTTTATCATATAAATTTATTATTAACAATATTTTAAGTAACCACATTTACTTTTAATTTACTATTTTTTATTTTGTGATTACTTAAAATACTACTATTATAGTTTTTTTAAATAATTGATTTTCATATAATTACTAATCTATTATTTTACTATAATTTCTTTTTTAGTCTTTTGACAAGGAATTTAACTTGTTTCTTTTAGCTTTTCAATATTAATTTTTATTAATATTCCTTAGTTTTAAAAGAATCTGGGCGAGACCCAATATTGACACTATTACTAACGTCGTTGTTGACGTTCCCATTATTTTTAAAGCGTCCAACATTTATATTATAACCTTTTACTAAATATTCTTTTAATATAGTATTTGCCAAAATTCTAAACTGTATCCCACGATTTGATTTCACACGATACCCAATTGCAATTATCATTTCAAGATTATAAAAATTGGTTGGGTTTGTAGAAAATTTAAAATTACTGAATTTTCTCATTGTGTCTTTTTCTTTTAATTTTTTATTTTTATATAACTTTCCTATTAAAATTAAAAAAGAAGAAATTTGTATTTCTTCTAATTTTACTTATTTCTAAGTTTAGCATTCAATTTATTTTCTACATCAACTATTATTTTATCGAAAACTACTGTTACTTCTTCATCACTTAATGTTTTATCATTACTAGAGAAAGTAAGTGAAAAGGCGATTGATTTTTCATCACTTCCAATATTCTCTCCTAGATAAACATCAAATACATCAATATTAGTTAAAAGTCTACCACCAGATTTTTTTATTTGTTCCATAATTTCTTTAGCACTTACATTCTTATTAACGATAAATGCCATATCTTTTTTAACTTCTGGATATTTAGATACTTCTTTAAATTTTAAAGGTTTTACTTTTTTGTCAATTAATTTACTTAAACTAAATTCTAATACATAGATTTCATCTTTTTTAATAGTGGGATGAATTCTTCCCATAAAACCAATTGGCTCTCTATCGACCATTATTTCAGCACAAATACCTGGATGCATATCATTTATAGCAGCTATTTCAAAACTGTATCTATTTTTAAATCCTAAATAATTTAAAATATTTTCAACTATTCCTTTTAGTAAATAGAAATCAACTTTTACAATTTGATGCCATTCATTTGTCATATAGTTACCTTTCATTAAAACGGCTGCTTTTAATTCTTCTTTATAATTAACATCGTATACTTTACTTATTTCATAAATATTAATATCTTTAACATTTCTTGATTTATTATAATCATAAACATTTAAAAGTGAAGGTAATATAGATGTTCTAATAACTGATTTATCAACACTCATTGGATTTGGTAAAACAATATTTTGAGTGTCTTGATATCTAAATAGTTTACTCATTTCTGGTGAAACTAATGTATAAGTTTTAACTTCATTGATACCTAATGATCTAAGGCGTTTAGATACTTCTTTACGATATAATACATCTCCAACATAAACACCACGTCTAGTTTTTACTTGTGGTAAAGTAGATACTAAATTATGATATCCATACAACCTACCTATTTCTTCAGCTATATCAGCCACATTTGAGTCCATATCTAAACGACGATTAGGTATTGTAACTGTAAATATATCATTATTTAATGCATAACTAAAACCTAATTTATCTAATTGCTTTTCCATATCTTCATCAGATATATTAATACCTAATAATTTATTTACTTCACTAGCTTTAAATTCAACTGTTTTAGGCGTTTTATCAACCTTGTCATGAACAACCATACCTGTTAAAATTTTAGCATCAGCATATTTTTCAAGTAAATGACAAGCTCTATTAATAGCCATTAATGTATATTCATAATTTAAACCTTTACCATATCTAATACTTGCTTCACTTTTTAAAGAAAGATTACTTGCAGTATATCTAATACTAACAGCATCAAATATAGCACTTTCAATTAAAATGCTTTTTGTATTTTCATCAACATCAGTATTAAGTCCCCCCATAACACCTGCTATACAAACAGGTTTACTTCCATCTGTAATAACAATATCATTATGGTTTAATATTCTATCTTTATTATCAAGAGTAGTTATTTTTTCATTGTCTTTAGCATCTCTTACTAATATTTTATTGCCTAACTTATCTTTATCAAAAAAATGCATTGGTTGGCCAAATTCTAACATAACATAGTTTGATATATCAACTACATTATTAATTGGTCGCATACCTGAAGCTATTAATCTTTTCTTAATAAAATCAGGTGATTCTTTTATTTTAATATCTTTAACCATTTTAGCTAAATAATAAGGACATTTTTTTGTCTCTACTTTTAGACTAAAATGATTATTTATATTATCATCTATTTCGTTATAAGATGTTTCTGGAAGTGTTACAGATTTTCCAATAATTGATCCTATTTCATAAGCAAATCCAATATGGTAATAGCAATCATTATTACGATGTTTATGAACATCTAATTCATATAATGTATCATCTAATCCTAAGTATTCTAAAGGATCTTCTCCTACTTTAGCACTACTATCTAATTCAGTAATACCTTTATTATAAGTTTCTTCTGTTTTTTCTTCTAAACCTAATTCGAATAAAGCGCAAATCATACCATTTGATTCGATACCACGAATTTTTCCAGCTTTTATTTCAAAATTACCTGGTAAAACTGCTTTTGGTAAAGCTACTATAACTTTTAATCCTGTTCTTACATTATGTGCTCCACAAACAATTTGTCTAATACTAGTTCCATCATTTACTTTACAAACGTTTAAATGATCGCTATCAGGATGTGGATAACATTCAACTACTTCACCTATTACTAAGTTATCGATATGATTAGTAACTACTTTTTCTACATTAACACCTGCTTTAGTTACTTTAACAGCAAGTTCTTTTAAATCTTCACCTTTTAGGTCAATATAATCTTTTACCCAATTTAAACTAATCATATTATTCAAAATCCTTTCTATCAAAATCTTTTAATTCTCTTAAATCTGTATTATAGAATGTTCTGATATCATTTATTCCATATTTAAGCATTGCAAGTCTTTCAGCTCCAAAACCAAAAGCAAATCCTGTCCAAACACTTGGATCATATCCACAGTTTCTTAAAACATTTGGATGAACCATACCTGCTCCTGAAACTGTTATCCAACCTGTGTTTTTACATAAATTACATCCTTCTCCTTTACATTTAAAGCAAGAGATGTCTGTTTCTACAGAAGGTTCAGTAAATTGATAATAACTTGGACGGAATCTTGTTTTACATTCTTCTCCAAATAAGCTTTTAGCAATCGTATCAAAAGTTCCTTTTAAATCTGATAAACTAATATCTTTATCAACTAAAAGTCCTTCTATTTGCATGAATTGATGTGAATGAGTAGCATCATCATCATCTCTTCTATATGTTTTACCAGGACAAATCATCCTAATTGGTTCATCACCTTTTTTTGATAGCATTGTTCTAACTTGAACAGGACTTGTTTGACTTCTAAGAAGTATTTCTTCATCCTTAATATAAAATGTATCTTGGGCATCTCTAGCTGGATGTCCTTTTGGAATATTTAAAAGTTCAAAGTTATATCTATCTTCTTCTACTTCTGGACCATCAACTACATCATATCCCATACTCATAAATACTTCTTCTACTTCTTCAATTATTTTTTCTAGAATATTAGGAGATCCTACTGGAATAGTTGTTGCTGGTAAAGATATATCTATTTTTTCATTTTTTAATTTTTCTTCTAATTTTTTATTTTCTAAAAAAACTCTTTTTTCATCTAATAAAGCAGTAGCTTCTGTTTTTACTTTATTAAGTTCTGCTCCAAATGTTTTCTTTTCGTCTGCTTGTAACTTTCCTATTTCTGATGAAAGTAAACTAATATTTCCTTTTTTACCTAAGTATTCTACTTTTAAATTATTTAATTCGTTTAAATCATTAATCTTTTCAACTTTTTCTTTTAATTCAATTAAAATTTGTTCTAAATCATTCATAATTTCCTCCTTTAAAATTAAAAAAACACATCCTAATAAGGACGTGATTTACGTGGTACCACCTTAATTTACAGATTTATAATCTGACTTGAAACTGTAACGCGTTACCGTTATATATTTAGTATATAAAACTCTGAAGATGAATTCATAAAATATTATTATTAGTTTCCACCAACCACTAACTCTCTATAAATAATTAATTTTATTACTACTTCTCCGTCTTTGTCTTTAAAATTTTTAATATTATTTTTAAATTACTTATTTACTTAATCTATTTAATATAGTTTCTTTACCTAATAAATAAATAGTATCAGGAAGTTCTGGTCCATGCATAATACCACTTACTTTAATTCTAATTGGCATATATAACATTTTTCCTTTAACATTTGCTTTTTCTTTTGTATTATTTATAGCATTACTGATACTTTCCACATTCCAATCATTTATATTTTCTATTTCTTCTTTAAATACTTTCAAAGTATTAGGTATTGTATCATCATTCATAAATTCTAATGCTTCACCTGTAATATTAATGTCATCTTTAAAAAATAAATCTGTACATTCGACAATTTCTTTACCAAAACTAATATGATCTTTGTAAATAGATATTAGGTGTTTTATCCATTCATCTGATTTATTAGATAAATCATAAGCCTTTCTTAAATGAGGTAAAGTTATATTTAATAATGAATTTATATCTAATTTTTTTATATAATGAGCATTAATCCAATTAAGTTTTTTTACATCGTATTGACTAGATGATTTACTTATCCTTTTAGGATCAAATTCATTAATTAATTCATCCATTGTAAATATTTCTTGATTAGTATTTGGACTCCATCCTAATAAAACTAAATAATTGACAATTGCTTCTGGAAGATAACCATCGTTATATAAGTCCATAAATGATGAATCACCATTACGTTTAGAAAGTTTTGTCCCATCTTCACCTAATACCATAGCAACATGAATATAGGTTGGATGTTCCCAACCAAATGCTTCATAAAGTAAATTATATTTAGCTGTTTGATCTAAATATTCATGGCCCCTAATTACATGAGTAATCCCCATTAAATGATCATCTACTACATTAGCAAAGTTATAGGTTGGATATCCATCTGATTTAATTAAAATTTGATCATCTAATATTTTGTTTTCTACTTTTACTTCACCATAAACTAAATCACTTACAACAGTAATACCAGATTTTGGCATTTTTTGTCTAATAACATATTTTTCGCCATTTTCTAGTTTTTTATTTATTTCTTCTTTAGTTAAATGACTACATCTTCCATCATAAAGAAAAGCAACTTTTTTTTCTTCAGCTTCTTTTCTTTGAATATCTAAATTTTCTTCTGTACAAAAACAATAATAAGCATGACCGTTTTCTACTAGTTCTAAAGCATATTTTTTATATAACTCTTTTCTTTCACTTTGGATATATGGTCCGAAGTCTCCTTCGTTATTTGGACCTTCATCTATTTGAAAATTACAAAGATTTAATGTTTTATAGATAAAGTCAATCGCTCCATCTACTTTACGTGTTTGATCAGTATCTTCAATTCTTAAAATAAATTCACCATTGTTTTTCTTAGCAATCAAATACTCAAATATTGCTGTTCTTAAATTACCAATATGCATAAATCCTGTTGGACTTGGTGCGAATCTTGTTCTTACTTTCATTAAATCACCTTGGCATTTGGCCTTACTTGTAATTCTTTTAATTGCTCACTATTTGGGTATTTAATATTTGAGTTATTTTCCATTGCTTCTTGATCTATTAAAAAATCATATCTTGTTTCATAAATAATTAAAACTTGTTTTTGAATATCATATAAATTACTTTTACCTGTTTGATTTCTAGTATGCATATTATTATTCATTTGACTAAGAATACTTTCTAATTTTTTAATATCTTGACATTTAGTTAATAAACCTCTCATAACTAAATCAGGATTATTAGTGAAAAAAGCATTTGTAAATGTATCAACATCAATTGAAAAACCCAAAATATTAGTAAGAATTTGTTCATCTTCATACTCACTTATTCCTTCATTACCTACTAAGTTATTAGCAAGTATTTCTCTAAATCCTATATTTAAAGCTTCTAAACTACTATTAATTCCAAAACCATAGCTATTATCTTTACAAGTAATCATTGAAAGTAGTGTTTTCATCATACTATGTTTAACATCTGTTCCTTCTTTTTGTAAAGATTCTATATTTATTATAATCATATTATTTAATACATCATATTGAGTTGGTTCTTTATAAAAGAATTTACTTCCTGAATCTATTTTTACATTCTTTAATAGATTACTTAAATTATCTAAAGATATTGAAGGAAATGCTTTATTAAATACTACAACTAAAGATTCTATGTATTCTTTAACTTGAATATTATCAATACTACTATTTTGTTTTAATGATTCACTTACTTTTTCTACTGTATTCATTTAAATCACCAAATACATTTTATCATAATTCTATAATAAAAAAAAGGTCTTTAATTCCTTTTTAATAAATTATTATTATTTATGATTGTTTTTTAAACTTTCTTCAATATGGCAATGTACTGCTCTTCAAAATTATCATTTGTCTCTTTATTTTTATATTCAATATGATTAATAAAGCGTTTAATCATTAAATCCTGTTATCTTTTTAATATTTGTAATTATTTTGTATAGCCTCTGTATTTTCAATTAATTTTATTAATTGAATATCACTTATATTTCCTTCTAAAAGATATTAGCTTTTCTAAAACTGCCTTTTATAATTTTACTTGTATTTCTTGACTTAAATCTTCATTATTCATTTAAATCTTCCTTTTGTATATATTACATACGATAAATCTACACAAACTTAATTATGCAGATTCAATTTTTTTAGTCTATCTTTAATAATTTTTGAGTCTTTTCATTAGAATATACTTTTACACTATAATCATATAATGAATCATATCTATAAAATTTATTCTTTTTAAGGTTATTAATAATAATATTATAAATTTTCCATCCATTATTGTAGCCATTTTTATCATATGAATACAAACCTATATAGTTAGTATATTCGCTATATTCAAATTCCTCTGATTGATAATAATCTATTTTAGTCATATCTTCAAAATGAGAAATTTCTATTTTTATTTTATTATCTTCAATAGAGTCATCTATAATATATTCAATATTATGATAATCATCTATTTCAGTTAATTTATTTATAGTTAATTCAAATACTTCTGTTTTATAATTAAATTCCCCATCAGGAACTTCATCAATATAATTAATACGTAATAATGCATCTACTGTAAGCAATACTCCAATTGCAATAAAAACTAAACTAACTATAAAAGGAGCAAAATGAACTTTCTTATGATTAAAAGCTATATTATTAAATATACTAGAAGTATAACTAAATAGGATTAATAGACCTATTGAAGAAATTAATATACCAATTGTATTAATACCTATGAATAGATAATAAATAGATAAAATAAGTACTAATAAAATTGCAAGTAATGAAAACCGTAATGGTATTAAACAAACAATAACTATAAACACTTGGAAAATAACTTTTAAAACTTTCCCAACAGCATTAGTAACATTATCATTTTTAATAGAATTATTTTCTTCTTTTATTTCTATTTTTTTAACTTCTTTTAAATCTTTTTTATTATTTACTTTTTTTTTAATTGGTTTTTCTTCTACATTTTTAAAATACTGTTTAAACATTGCAATAGCTATTAATATACAACATACAAAGTAAAGTAAAAATAGTATTACACTCCAGATAAATATTAAAATTTCATCTAAAGGATAAAATGATACATTTAAAATACTTCTTCCTAAATGATTTATAAGTTCAAAAGGTAAACGAAGAATTGCTAATAAAATCAATAAAATTATTACTTTAATTAAAATTTCAAATATTAATTCTGCTGTTAAATTATTATCACTGCTTTTAAAGTAATCATAAACACTTTTTGAAAAATTGGCTAATGCTCTAGCTCCCTTTTTAATTAAAGATTCACAATCATTTAACACTTCTTTTACATTATCCTTTTTTTCTCCATATTTAGGATTTATTTTATAAGCTTTTAATATTTCTTTAGTAAGTTCATCGATACTTCCGAAATCAGCTACAGCTTCTTCTTCAGTCTGTCCATGTTTTACTTTTTCATCAATTGTATCTTTATATTCATTAATTATATCTTTTAATTCTTCTTCATCTAAAACACTTAATTTTTCTTCTAATACTTTAATAAATTCTTTCTTATTCATCTTTTTTACACTCCTTAATAAATTTATTAACTGATGTTGAAAAACTAGTCCAACTTTTATTTAATTCTTTCAATCTTTTTTTACCTAAACTAGTAATTTTATAATACTTTCTAGATGGTCCTTCATTAGATTCTACTAAATAAGTTTCAAAATATTTCTCGTTGGTTAGTCTTTTAAGCAAAGGATAAATTGTACCATCATTAACATCCACTACTTTAGATACTTCTACTATAAGTTCATAACCATACATATCTTTTTTATTGACTGAGAAAAGTACTATTAATTCTAAAACTCCTTTTTTAAATTGTGTGTTCACACTCCCACCTCTGATACCAGTATATACCTACTATCTTGTATTGTCAAGTACCTTTTATTAAAATATTATAAAATATGATATAAGTAGGTATTTTATGGTTAAAAAGAAAATTGTTATAATTGTTTTTAGTGTCATAGGAAGTATTTTTATTTTATTTTGTATGGTAGTTTGATTTTTCCTTATTAGAGATTTAAATCAAGAAAATTTATTAAAACGAGAAATTATTAATTTTTCAAATAAGAATTTTGAATCAGATAATTTTATGGTTGAGATAATTACCAAAGGTGATTATTCTTATGTAGAAGAAGCTAGTAAAAAATATTATAAAAAAATTGCAGACAATATTCAACTTATTGATAAATACATTAATAGTAAAGAATTTTTAAATATACTTACTGTTGATAATTTTAAAAATGATGGGCCTAATTTTGTTAATAATTTTAATGATTTAGATATTATTCAAAAAAAATAAAAAAGCTATAAAAAATCTTGGTGAATTATGTACCAAAGAGGCAATTTTAAAAATGTTAGATAAAGAAAAAGTCGATGAATACTATATAGATTTATATAAAAAGTTAATGTATACAGAAAATGATTTAGAAAATCTAAAAAGAACAAAAGAAAAAACTGATGAAATTGCTGATAACTTAGATTTATTTATAAATAAAGTACATGAAACATTAGAGTTTTTAAAAAATAATAAAGAATCTTGGTATATAGAAGGTGAAGATATATATATTGAAAATAATGAAATTGCTGATAAATATAACAACTTAGTCAGTGAATTAAATAAAATCATTAAAGAAAAATTCATTATAACAAAATATGATATTAGCAATAACATATAAAATAAATTAACCTATAGAAAAAATTTTCATAGGTTAATGAGTCTGTAAATAATTTTGTGTAAATAGAAATCTTTCCATGATACAATAAAAGA
>CANSFI010000019.1 GCA_947646095.1 uncultured Mycoplasmatota bacterium | reverse complement strand
TTCTTTTATTGTATCATGGAAAGATTTCTATTTACACAAAATTATTTACAGACTCCACTTATGTGCTTTTTTTAATTTAAAACTTAATCTTTTTTTTTGACTATCTTTTTATAAGTTCTTAAATGTCATTATAACCTTTATTTATAGGGGTTTATGACATTTTTAATTTTGGAAGATATTCACATATATTCTTATAATTTCTTATATTTTTGTTTTCAAAAGTAGTAAATTGGTAGTAAAAATTTATTTTTTTAATACATTAGTTTTAAATATTAAAAATACTATGCAATGTCATAGTATTAAAATATAATCTTATAAGCGAGACTAGTGGCGTTAGCCACTAAAGTTCTCGCCATAATAAGGATAGTATTACCCTTATTATGTAGCATGAAGCATGTAGCATAATAGTTTTTACAAATATATCTTAATATCATTTAATACTATAAAATTTGATAAAAAATGAATTTACAATAAATATTTATATGTTTTTTAAAATTTTGTCAATTTCTTTGATGGACCTTTTATATAAATTTCTTCAATGCACTGTTTTTGCACATTTCCTAAAGCATATTCGTCCATTAAGTCGTAGGATTGACATCCATCGTTTACTACATTACCATTTGCTGATATATATTGATATTGAATTACTAAATAAGTAGAACCTTCATATTCTTTTATTTTATAGCTTTTTTGATAATTTATTAATTCACTTAAATCAGGTTGCTGTTTACTTAATCTATTTTCATACGCTCTACCATAAGGTAAAATATTTTCTTCTCTCATTTCATGTTTATCAATAGGAGAAAAATAAGATAAATATTTTAATTTTTCTATTACTTCATTATTAGCTTCTTTATGAAATTGATCTTGAGACACCATAAGAAGTCCAGGACAATATCTTGCTCTTTCACTTTTTTGAATAATATAATCTCGTAATTTATTTAATCCTTTTACTAGTTCTTCACTATAAGATAAACCATTGATTCCAAGCATAAACATATCTACAGTAATTTCTTTTTCTATTATTTTATCTACAATATATTCTAGCATTTTACCGTTTAGGGTTGGTTCTCCTCCAGAAAATAGCAAAGTCCCTATGTTATAAATGTCATTTTTCCCAAAAAAATCATCAACGATTTCTTTGCTTATATCTACATTTTGTGATTCGCCTCTACAACAATGAGCACAATTTTGATTACATTTTCGAGTTAATTCGAATTGTAACTGAGAATAATACAATTTCACTTAAAATCCCCCTTTAATTAGTTATTTATAATATACTATTTTTTAGAAAAAATCAACTAACTTTGACTACCTCTAACAAAAAGATAACTTTATAATCAAAACTTATTATAAAGTAGTAAATTAGTAGTAATTTTAACTTGAATTTTTGAATTCATGTCCATAAAATAAGCCTTAATCTAAATAACTAATATTTTTATTATAAAAACTAGATAATTAAATGTAAAAATTTATTATAATTAATTGAATTTATAAAATATCATTAATAATAGAAGTATATATTAGTTTAATTTATTATTCTAATAATCAATTATTATTTAGTAAACTTTTTGTTTTTAACGCTTGTAAAAAAAGCTAAAATATTATATACTATATTAGAACTTTGGAAGGAGAAAAGTATGGAAAATAAAAACGAAAAAAAAATAACTATTAAAATAGAAGGAGAAAAATGGCAAGAAGCTTTAGATAAAGCATTTGAAAAAAATAATAAAAAAGCTAAAATTGATGGTTTTAGACCAGGTAAAGCTCCAAAAGATGTATTCTTAAAACATTATGGAATTGAATCATTATTTATGGATGCTGGCGATTTAGTACTTCAAGATGCATATCAAGAAATGTTAGAAGATAATAAAGATGAAGAAATAGTTGCTCAACCTGATATTGAACTTAAATCAGTTGATGAAAAAGGCATTGAATTTACATTTGTATTAACTTTAAAACCAACTGTTAAATTAGGTAAATATAAAGGATTAAAAGTAAAAAAAGATGAGGTTAAAGTAACTAAAGAAGAAATTGATAATACTATTTTAGAAATGCGTCATAGATATGCTGAAAATATTGTTAAAGAAGGATCTATTGAAAATGGAGATATTGCTATTATTGATTTTGAAGGATTTAAAGATGGAGTTCCTTTTGAAGGTGGAAAAGCAGAAAACTATTCTTTAACAATTGGTAGTGGTTCATTTATTCCAGGTTTTGAAGAACAATTAATCGGTTTAAATAAAGGTTGCGAAAAAGAAATTGAGGTAACATTCCCAGAAGATTATCACAGTGAAGATTTAAAAGGAGCAAAAGCAACATTTAAAATTAAAGTAAATGAAGTAAAACAAATTAGTATTCCTGAATTAGATGAAGATTTCTTTGCTGACTTAGGTTTAGAAGGAATTGATAGTGAAGAATCTTTAAGAAATCAAGTAGAAGAAACTATTAGAACAAGAAAAGATGCTGATAGTGACAATAAATATATTGATGATTTATTAGAAGCAGCTAGTAAAGATGTTGAAATTGATATTCCTCATGTAATGATTCATGAAGAAATTCATCGCATGATACATCAATATGAAGAACACTTAAAAATGCAAGGATTAACTTTAGAACAATTCTTTAAGTTTACTAACTCTAATCAAGAAGCTTTAGAAGATCAAATGCATGATGAAGCAGAAAAGAGAGTTAAATATAGATTAATGTTAGAAGAAATAGCAAAAGTTGAAAAAATAGAAATATCTGAAGAAAGAGCTAATGAAGAAGTAAAAACTTTAGCAGAAAAATATCAAATGAAAGAAGAAGAATTTTTAAATGCTTTTGGTGGAATTGATATGATTAAATATGATTTAACTATGCGTGCTGTAATTGATATATTAAAAGGTGAATAACCTTTTTTTTGTTATTTTAAATAATTTGACTAAATAAAAATTTATGTTATAATACATGCCAAAAGAGATGCATGTTTGTTAAAACAATGCTTTAAATAGAAGGAGTATTATAATGTATATTGAGTTTTTAACAAAGAATAATTTTAGGCAGGAATATTTAAAATTATTTGCTAATCGTTTTTCATATGGAAGTTTATCTATTGAAAATGAAATGAATGGATATTCTGATATGGAAAGTATTAAAAAAATATATAATAACATGAAAGCTTTTGAAACTTTATTGGAAAAAAATGAAAATATAGATATTCAAAGTATTAAAGAAACTGCTAGTATTGTAAATCAGAATATAAATTTTTTGTCACCAGGTTTTAGAAAAATAAATGTTCATGTTCAAGGAGCTAGTTTTACTACAGTTAGTCCTAGAAGGATATATGAAGCTATGTATAGTTTATTAGATTCATATTATAATATTTGGGATATGTTACCTGTTTATGAACGCGAAGCTATGTTTCATATCCAATTTATAAGAATTCATCCATTTGAAGATGGAAATGGTCGTACTGGAAGAATTTTAATGAATTATAATTTGTGTAAAAATAATAAGCCTCCAATTGTTATTGAAAGGGAAGATCGTCAAACATATTTTGATTTTATTGAAAATAATAGAATAAATGAATTAGCTGAGTTTATAAAAACAAAATCTGAACAAGAATTAGAAGTTATGATTAATTTATATTATCAGATATGTGGTACTAATGATATTACTAGTGTTCAACCAGAAAATGAAGAAGATATTAAAATATATACAATACAGAAAAATAGCACTCGCGCTTGACAAGTGCTAAAATAATGCTATAATTATAAGTGGATGGGATAACATTCGCTTTTTTTGATAAACTAATTAAAGGAGGGGTATATATGAATGGAAATGGATTTAATGAAAATAATGAAAATGTTTTAGAAAAATATGGACGTGATATTACTAAACATGTTAAAGATGGTAAAAATGATCCTGTAATAGGTCGTGATGAAGAAATTAGAAGTATCACTCGTATTTTATCTAGGAAAACTAAAAATAATCCAGTATTAATAGGAGAACCAGGTGTTGGTAAAACAGCTATTGTCGAAGGTTTAGCTCAGAGAATAATAAAGGGGGATGTGCCAAACAGTCTAAAAGATAAAACTATTTGGGAACTTGATATGGGTTCACTTGTGGCAGGAGCTAAATTTAGAGGAGAACTTGAAGAAAGACTGAAATCCGTTTTAAAAAAAGTTAAAGAATCAGATGGAAATATAATCATGTTTATTGATGAAATTCATATGATTGTAGGTACTGGAGCAGAAGGTACAATGGATGTAAGTAATATGCTAAAACCAATGTTAGCTCGTGGTGAAATTCATTGTATTGGGGCAACTACTCTAAATGAATATCGTAAATATATCGAAAAAGATGGAGCCTTAGAACGAAGATTTCAAAAGGTATTAGTTCAAGAACCAAGTGTTTTAGATACAATTACAATACTTAGAGGTTTAAAACAAAGATTTGAAGTATATCATGGAGTAAATATTAAAGATAGTGCTATTGTATCAGCTGCAACTCTATCTAATCGTTATATAACAGATAGATTCTTACCAGACAAGGCAATTGATTTAATAGATGAAGCATGTGCTACAATAAAAGTTCAAATGGATTCAGTTCCAGAAGAACTAGATAAATTAAATAGAGATATAATGGGTTTACAAATAGAAAAAGAAGCATTAAAAAAAGAAAAAGATGAATTATCTAAAAATAGAGTATTAGAAATAGATGAAAAATTAAATAAATTAAAAGAAAAACAAAGTAAATATCAATCAGATTGGGAAGAAGAAAAAGAAATTAATGATAAAATTAATAAAAAGAAAGAAGAAATAGAACAAACTAAATTTAAATTAGAACAAGCTGAAAATAATTATGATTTAGAATCAGCTGCTAAACTAAGACATGGGGTACTTCCTAATTTAGAAAAAGAATTAGAAGAATTAAATAAAAAAAATAAATCACAAATATTAAGTGATACTATAGATGAAGAAAGTATAGCATCTATTATATCTCGTTGGACTAATATTCCTATTACTAAATTAGTTGGTGGAGAAAAAGAAAAACTAATTAATTTAGAAAATAATATGAAAAAAAGAGTTAAAGGACAGGATAATGCTTTAAAGTTAGTTAGTAATGCAATAATTAGAGCTAGAGCTGGTATTAAAGATCCAAATAAACCAATTGGTTCATTTATATTCCTAGGTCCTACTGGTGTAGGTAAAACAGAAGTAGCTAAAACATTAGCTTATGAACTTTTTGATGATGAAAAACATATGATTCGTATTGATATGAGTGAATATATGGAAAGTTTTTCAGTATCTAGACTTATTGGAGCTCCTCCAGGATATGTAGGTTATGATGAAGGAGGACAGTTAACAGAAGCTGTAAGAAGAAATCCATATAGTATAGTATTATTTGATGAAATAGAAAAAGCTCATAAAGATGTATTTAATATTTTACTTCAAATATTAGATGATGGTCGTATTACTGATTCACAAGGAAGAACAGTTGATTTTAAAAATACTATTATTATAATGACTTCTAATTTAGGTAGTGAATATATATTAGAGGATAATGATAATAGTAGTGAACTTGTTATGAATGAATTAAGACAAACATTTAGACCAGAATTTTTAAATAGAATCGATGAAATAATAGTATTTAATTCTTTATCTAAAGAAGTGGTAAATGATATAATAGATAAAATTATTAAAGAAGTTGAAATAAGATTAAGTGATAAACATATTAAATTAGAATTAACTGAAAAGGCTAAAAAATATATTTTAGATAATGCTTATGATTCTAATTATGGAGCTAGACCAATTAAAAGATTTATTAATCATAATATTGAAACTATACTAGCAAGTTCTATTATAAATGATGAGGTAAAAACTAATAGTACTGTAGTTATAGATGTTATTGATAATGAATTGAAATTAAAGATATAAAAAGACTTTTAATAGAGGTCTTTTTCTTTTACTATGAATTTTATTAAGCAAAATAAAAGAACATGATTTCTCATATTCTTAAGTGATTTTTGGTATTATTTATATTAGTTCAATTCTAATTCCTAAAACACCATATTGTTCTTGTTTTTCAGTTGTATAGAATTGTTCAAGAACGTTAATTAATTCTTCTTTAGTCATTGATTTATCAGATAAAATAGAGATATCAAAATCTTTAAACATATCTTTAAATGAATTATATCTCAATAACCCAACTACTTTAGTATTAAATGATTCAGTTAATTCAGGTTCTTTTAAAAATTTAATAGTATCTCCAATATTAATTTGTTGTCTTTTTTCATCAAAAAGTCTTATTTCAATTCTTTTTGTACCATTAAGTATAAAATTATAATACTCAGGTTGTAGTTTCATTTCGTGTTCCATATTATTTTTTTCCTCTCATTCTAGCTTTTTTTAATATCATTTTCTTTGCTTTTAATGGATCGTTACATAAATTACCATCTAAACTAAAAGTTTTATCCCATTCTTTTATAACATGATATAATGGATCATTATCATAAATAAATTTTATATATTGTGGCATATCAGCATTTTTTGATATACTTTTCATATTTTTTAATGATAAATATTCTTCAAATTCTGTTACATCATATAATTGGAGGGCAAAACAATTTGAATTATTTTTGCCATAATATTCAATAATTTCATTGCCATCATTTCTTTTATCATATCCTGTAGCTTTCAAAATTTCATCTGTATTTCCATTTAAAATATTACTCACTTTAAAATAACCAATAATTGCTTTATCTTTTTTTGCAGAATATACATATATTTTTTTATCAAGTAAATCTTTTTTTAAAGGAGATTTTCTAAATTCATAAAGTTTTGTTTCATTGAATATTTGTCTTGCGTAATATGTTATTATTGAAATAATTGCAATTTTATTTTTATGATTTTTATCCATTTTATTTCCTCCATAAAAAATTATATCATAAATTGACAAATATAACAAAAAATGATAGTATAAAAGTCAAATTTAGAAAGGAAAACTTAAATAATGATAAATATTGAAAGTTTAAAAGATTATATAGGTAATGTTTCAGAAGATGAATTTATGAAACTTGCAATTAAAATTTATATGGTTATAGATTTTATTTGTGAAGATTACCCAAATTATAAAGAGTGGTATTTTAATAAGCAATTACCTGAAACTATAAACAAAGATGAAAGAAATATATTGTTTGTAAGAAATTCTGAAAATAAAGAGGAAATAATTGCAATGTCTTGTTTAAAAAAAGAAGAAGATGAACAAAAAATATGTACATTATATGTTTCTGATAAAAATAGAGGACAGGGAATAGGCACTGCAATATTAGAAGAATCAATGAAGTGGTTAGGAACAACTAAACCTCTTATAACATTAGCTGATTATAAATTAGAAATGTTTAGATCAATTATAGATAAATATGGTTGGGAATTAACTGAAGTAATTTCAGGAATATATAATAATAAATCACAGGAGTTATGTTTTAACGGAACTTTAACTAAAAATAATAATGAAACATTAGAACATCAATTACACAAAAGATTAATTAAATTATTAAATTATAAAAAAGAACAAATTATTGAAGAACAAACAACAGATATGTAAATAATTTTTGATGATGTTTTTGAATATTAAAAGAAAACAGCAAATGATTGTATATAGCTATTGGAGGTAACAAATAAATTATAATTTTTAAGATTTGAAGGTCTTTTGTTAACTATATTTTAAAAATATACATAGTAATATGGAGGTTTAATATGACTTTATCTTTTAATGAAAAAATAGTTAATAATGAATCGATTAGTAGTACTAGTTTTAAAAATCCTAATTTTGTTGGATTTTTAAATCCAAATGGTATTCCAATAGATTTTAAGGATAAATATGGATATACAGGACATGGAGAAATACCTTCTATTCAAGATATATTTAGAGCTTATTATTTTTTTAAATTTAAAGATTCTAAATTAATCAGTCCTTTAGAAGAACATATTATGAACATTAAATGTCAATATGGTGAAAAGGAAAAATGTATTAAAAATTTAAAGGAAATGAAAACATCTTTACAAGAAGAAGTAAATAAATGGAATTAGATATTTATGATTTTTTAATTAATTGTTATAGTTCTGAATCTTTTTTTGATGATATTGGAAATAATAGGAATTATATGTGCAAAGAAGAATTTTATATAAAAGAATATAAGAATAAAAAAATATATAATATTAATGATTGGGATCTTGATATAGAATATAGTCTTTATAAAGATGGTATTTTAGCAGATATTTTAAAAGAAATTATGATTCAGTATTTAGGATATCATTCTGTAGAAAGAGTATTTAAAACAATAACAACATCTGAATTACATATATATGAAACATTTTATAATTATTTGTTAAACGATTTTACTATTTTTCAAATGCCTAAAATGATATTTGATCATAAAAAAGGAGAATATATTAAGTATAATTCTAATGAATTTTTTTTACCAGATAGTGAATTAAGATTAAGAGATGAAATACAATCTATAAAAAGATTAGTGCCTATTGAAAAAAGAATAAAATATTATAGATAGTTTAATGATACATATACTTTTATAATTATACTTATTGTGAAAAAATACATTTTATTTTACTACTACTTATTAAAGTATGATTGTAATAAATAGGTAATTATGATAAAATTATTATTAGAAAGCGTGTGATAAAAATGAAACAAAAATTAACTAATTATCCTTCTAAGGATCTTCCACAAAGTAAAAATGCTAAATATTTTGAAAAAAATCCAATTATTCCTAATACAAATATCTACAATACGATGAAATTATTAAGTTGTTTTTATTTAGATAGAATTGCTATTAATTGTTTAGATTTAGAAGCAAGTTATAGAAATTTATTGGATGATGCAGTAACTATTTCTTTAGCTTTGAAAGAGTTAGGCGTAAAAAAAGGCGATATAATATCTGTTTGTATGCCAAATTTTTATCAAGCATTATCTACATTTTTGGCTTGTAATAGGATAGGTGCGATAACCACTTTTTTGGATTCAAAGGCTGAAATAGAAGATATTTGTTTTTATTTAAATGAATTTGAATCTCCAATATTTATTAATTATAATGCATCTAGTGAAGAAAATAATAAAATAAAAGATAAAACAAAAGTAGAGTATATCATTACTTTAAATAAAAATAATTTAAATAATTTAGATTTAAATAGTAGTTATGAAATAACCAAAAACTCCAGTTTTATTAATTATAATAGTTTAGGAAATATTTCAAGATTTAGAAAAATGAAATTAGAAATTCCTCATTTAGGTAATGAGGATGCACTTATACTTTTTACGAGTGGTTCTACAGGAAAACCTAAATCAGTTTTGTTAACAAATAAGAATGTTTTGTCAGCTGAAATATATGCCAAAAATACAAGTCATACTGAAAATATTACTGGTCCAAAAACGTTGACATGTGTTCCGTTTTCATATCCATATGGTTTAATAACCTCTGCTTTGACAACATTGTTATGGGGAAAAGAAGCAATTTTAGCTCCAAATATTAGTAAAGATACAATAAATTATTATTATAAAAAAAATCCAAGCATTATTTTTGGTAGTCCAGCACTTCTTGATTTAACTATAAATAATGTTGATGAAGATTTAGATTTGTCTTCAGTTACGCATTTTATTTCTGGTGGGGACTTTTTGACACCACAACATTATAAAAGAGGAATTGAATTTTTTAAAAAACATGGTGCCAATGTTGAGTTAGGAAATGGATTTGGTAATGCAGAAACTGTAAGTATTGGTTCTACACCAGTTGGTGTTCCACTTAAAGGGGAAACAGCTGGGAAAATATTAGTAGGTAGTAGAGCAATGATTGTCGATTCAGAAACAATGGAAGAAAAAAAATATGGACAAGAAGGGTTGTTACTTATTTCTGGAAAACATGTTTTTAAAGGATATTATAAAAATGAAGAACTTACTAAAAAATCTAAATTAGTAATAAATAACATAGAATACTATAATACTGGGACACTTGGTTATATAGATACTGATGGCTATTTTACTCCAACAGGAAGAACTTCTAGATTTTATATAATGTCATCGTTAAATAAAGTGTATTGTGATAATGTTCAAAATATAATTGCATCATTTAGTTGTGTTAAAGATTGTGCTGTTGTCAAAGTTCCAGATAGTGATCAATTGTATGTTAATAAAGCATATATTGTACTAAATAATGGATTTTTACCAACAAACGAGACTTTAGAACTTATAAATAATTTATTTTATATTCCTACTGTAATTTCAAATAATAGAAAAACACAATTAAAATCATACGAGATACCATTATATATAGAATTTGTTGATAATTTACCAAGGATTAGTGGTTCAGAAAAAATTGATTATCCATATTTAGAAAAAGATGCAGAAGAGCAATTTTATCAAAATAAAATGTTAAAACTAAAGAAAACATCAAAATAAAAAATATATTATAGGAGGTGTTTTATGGGAAGTAGTATTTTCTTTCCAATTTGTGCTATTCCATTTTCTATTTTGATAATTGTTCTTTTTTTAAAAAAAGAACATATAAATAGTTATGAAACTAAAATATATAAAATTCTAATAATACTTAATTTTATAGGACTTATGTTGGAATTGTTATGTACATTTGGATCATTAATTTATAATCAATATCCAATTATATCTAATTTTATTTACAAATCATATTTGTTATATTTGCTAAGTTGGACAGCTTTATTTACTTATTATGTATATCGAATTTCTACAAATAATAAATTGATAAATATTATCCTTATAAAGAAAATACTTTTAATTTTAAGCGTTATCTTGCTTCTACTTATATATATTTTGCCTATTAAAGTTGTAATAAAAGATAATTTCCAAACAAGATACACAACAGGAGCATGTGCTACTTTCTCTTATTTATTTAGTGCTTTATTAGTTTTAATGATAATCATAATATTATTGAGAAATTTTAAAAGTGTATTAAATAAAAAATATGTTCCCGTATTTGTATTATTGATAGTTGGAACTTTATCTATTATTATTCAAAATTTATTTCCACAATTGTTATTATTAACTTATGTTGAAACTTTAATTTGTGTAATCATGTATTTTACAATAGAAAACCCAGATCTACAAATGCTAAGAGAAATACATAATGCTAAAGAATATAATGATAATTTAAATATAGAAAAATCAAGGTTTCTATTTAATATGACTAAAGAAGTAAAAGTACCACTTCAAAATATAAATAGAGTAAGTAAAGATATTTTAATGGAAGATGATATAAAAATAATAAAAGAAGATGCAAGTAAAATAAAATATTCATCAAATAATTTACTAGATTTAGTAAATAAAGTATTAGATATAAATGACTTAGAGAAAAGGAAAATAAGTACAAGACAAAGTAAATATAATATAGAATTACTATTTAAAAAAATAATATCAGTAGTAAAACCTAAAATAGAAAATAAAGGTATTGAATTTAGAATAAATTATGATAAAAGTATTCCAACTAATTTATATGGAGATAGTATTAGAATAAAACAAGTAGTAACTACTATTTTAAATCATTCTGTAGATTTAACTAAAGAAGGATTTATAGAATTAAGTGTAAATTCAATAATAAAACATGATAATTGTAGAATAGTAATAAAAATAGAAGATTCTAGTAGTGGAATGAAACAAGATGAAATAGAAAAAGTTTTTGAAGTAAATATAGAAAAAGATATTGAAAATATAGATGATAAAGATATAAGTATAGGATTAGTAAAAAAAATATTAGATTTAATAGGTGGAACAATAATAGTAAATAGTGAGCTTGGAAAAGGAACAAGTTATACTATAGTAGTAGATCAACAAATACCAGATAGTAAAAAAACAAGTATTACAGAAGCTGTAGAAAAATATGAAGAAATGTATATAAAAAATAAAAGAATACTATTAGTAATAAAAGATGAAGATTTAAATAAAAAATTAACAAAATACTTAAGTAAATATGAAGTAGAAATAGTAAGCGTAACTGGTGGACAAGCCTGTTTAGAGAGAATTAGAAAAAATGAAAAATATGATTTAATAATAATGGAAGATGAACTTGATAAACTATCAAGTATAGACACATTAAATAAATTAAAACAAATAGAAAACTTTAAAATACCAGTAATAATACTTACAAGAAAGATAGAAATGAACATAAAGAAAGAATATTCAAAGTTGGGATTTACAGATACTTATATTATTCCAGTATCTAAAGAATCAGTAAAAGAAATAATAACAAATTATATTTCAAAAGAAGACTAAAATCTTCTTTTAATTTTCATAAATAATTCTAAAAATAGATATTTAATATATAAAAAGTATTCTTTAATGGTATAATAATAGATAGTAAGATATTTATGGAGGTATAATAATGAGAGATGATGTATTAACCAATGAAGATTTAGCAAGAGCATTAGCAGAATATTCACAATTAGAACAAAGAAAAAAAGATATGCTTTTAAAAAATGAATATAAAGATAATATAATTCTAAATAATGATATAATTAAACTTAATAAAAATATTTTTTATAAAATAGACAAAACTAACAATTATTTGTTAAATGAAATAAATGATTATAGAAATCTAGAATTGGAAGAGTTAAAATACTTAAATAGTGTGGCACCTGATGATAAAAAATTAGAACTTTATCCAAGTTCATCAGAACAAAAAAATGAAAGAAATAAATTTATACAAGATCCTTCTCGAACACTTGATATACTTAGTTCTAGTTATTTGAAACGAGATGAAGGTGTAATATTAGAATCAATAAGAAGAGATATTAAAAGTATTGTTTATGCCTATGGCACAACTAAAAATATTAAAGAACAAGCAATTATAGAAGCAAAAAGACAAGGATATACTTTTCAAGCAGATACCCCTATATATATGTTGCAAAATGCAGAGCTAATTAAATTATCAGCACAAAGAGACATAAATTCAATTAATTTTGTTCCTGATAATGTTTGGACAAAAGAATTAGCAACATTTGTATATCAAATTGCCTTACAAAATAGTTATACTTTATGTCAAAGTAGTCCCTGGTTCTTTAAAAATGATATTCAAATAATAAGGCAAAGTTTAAAATTAGATGCTAATTCTAATATTCATGTTGCTTGGAATAAATTAACTCCTGAAGATTTAATTTCTTTAGAAAATTATATAGTTGAAAATAATTATGATTTTGTTATAAATTTTAGAACTCCTATAAATTTTAGAAGAAATGTTGAAATTTGTATAAAAAGTATAAAAAATGAGACAAGTAATGACAGTATAGTATATATTGATTGGGAATATATAGATAAGCATAATCCTGATGGTGTAAAAAAATTGCTTGATACTTTAATTGAGCAAAGATTTGTCTTAAATGGCAATTCTCCAGATTATTTAAAAAATCATACAATTATTTGTTTAAATTCTATTAAAAATGATATTCATAGTGCGAGATACTTTGGTGAAGATTTACTTTATTGGTTAGAACAAGATTTAGAATTATTTCCTATTGAAAATCAAGCAGAAGATGAAACACTAAAAAATAGAATACTTGAAATTAGACATTATCTTATTGAAAATGATTATTATTCGTTAGAGAAATTTACTAAATTACCTGTATCATTATTAAAAGATGAATTTGTATTAGATTATTATTTAAAACAAATGGGAGTCTCAAACGAAGCAAATGATGAAAAAGGAAAAACTTATTATGAAAGAGTTAAGTCATTTATAAATACAACTCTATCTATTCCTCTCAAAGTAACAGATGTAAAAAAAGTTTTTCAAATAGTAGCACAAAAAAAATGGAAAGATTATCGTAGAGAAAATAATGATTACTATACTAATATTTTTAATAGAATTTGTGATTCATTAGAAAAAAATAATAATTTTATTAGTTCGTTAAATGAATTGAAATTTTTAATCAAAGTTGATGATGTACTAGATGAAAGAAAATATGCTTTATTTAATGTTTTTATTGAGTATCATCAATTATATCATAATTCAAAAGCCGAGAATAAAATGGAATTATTACAAGAAAAAAGAGATGATATTTCTAAATATGCTGCACTATTTATTTCTAAAAGCAAAGAAGATTTTATTAGAGAACAATTAGATGAACTTGATAGTTTATATAAACAATTTTTTGTAATTAGAATTGATAATCCTATTGTTAAGAAAAAAGTTGTTGAGATTAAGCAAAGAGATATGCTTAAAAAATTATTTAGTAGTCAAGATGTTAGCTTAATGGAAAAACTACAAAGCATAAAAAATAAATATATGGCTTACAATTATAACGCTTCTGTTAGCAAAGATAATGTACCACAATTATTAGATTTATTTATTTCAAAATCTATAAATGATAATGTTTCAAGTATTGATGAAATACTATCATCTTCTAAACCAGCAAGATTTGATGAATATGAAGCATTTGAAAAAGTATCTAAACTTATAAATAGACTAAATACCCATAATATTTCTTATGATGGTCAAGAAGTAAGTAAATATAGACAATTCATTACATTTAATGGCGAAAGATATATTTACAATGGTAATGGATTTAATACTAGTGAAATATCTCAAATAATGGGATACAAAGATTTGAAATATGTATTTAGTAAAGTTAAAAGTGAGATTATTCAAATTGCAAAAGGAATTGATAAATTTGATAATTTAACTCAAGAAGATATTAAATCATTAATAGGAGAATGTCCATTTGCTGATGAATATTATGAGTTTGATGCATATAATTTTAATAGATACTGTATCAAATTATTTGATGAATATATAAACTCATTTGAAGATAAAAAATCTACTCTTTTAGATGATAATAATTATAGAGCAGTTTGTGATTTAGCAATTAAGAGTGGATTAATTCAACTTTCAATGATAACAGGAATAGGCAGATTTGATAATGGAAATAAACTATTTGAAGAAATAGAAAGATATGTAAATGACGAAGAAATATGTAATACACTAGCCAATGTACCAAACTTAATGAGTTTAATGACAACTGAAGAATTTTCTATGGATAATCTTGATAAAATATTAGATTATAAAGAAATGTTAAAATATGCAGATTTAAAACAAATAAGTTTGTTAGGAAAAGAAGTTATTAAAAAAGTTTATAGTAATAATGGATTTACTTCAGCTTCACAAAAAGAAAGAATAAATGTAGCCTGTGATTTGTTAAGTGCAATGGTATCGCGAAGCGAATCTACTGTGCCTTATATCAAAGGAACTTATGGTAATTATAAGTATTCAATGTATGATTCAACAGATGAAACTTTACTTACTGCAGGTTTAGATACAAATGCTTGTTTTAGATGTTGTGGTGCTGATAATGACTTTTTACATTACTGTGCTTTAGATAAAAATGGTTTTGTTATTAAAATAACAGATACAGAAGGTAATTTTATTGGTAGAGCTTCAGGATTTAGAAATGGTAATGGTGTTTATATTAATCAATTAAGAACTATCTATGATAAAAAATCTTCTGCTTATAGTTCAGAACAAGATGCAATTATTAAAACATTTGAACAGGCCTGTGATGATATAGTGGAAACATCTCAAAAAAATCAAAATGAAACTAATAAAATTGATTTTGTAGTAGTAACAAAAAGTTATACATTAATCGATAGACAACTTAATGTTGATGATAGAACTACTGATGCTATTAAATGTGATCCAATGGATACCCAAAGTGATGATTGGAAGCAATTTGTATCCACTACTAAAAATTTAGCTGAGTCAAAAAAAATTAATAAATTTAGAACTGATTATGCCTATTATTCTTTAATATGTATAAAATCAGCAGTTGGGGTATTGACTCCTGACAAAATAAAGAAAGGTGATGTTCCTGCATTATATCATAGAACTAGACAGCAAATTAATATTAATGAGCCAAATGAAGATTTAGAAAATTATGTAAATAAAATTAAAGCCTGTTTTTCTTATCAAACAGATCAAGAATTTTGCTATTTAAAAGTCCCTCAAAGTTGCAAAGTAGCAACAGGCGATAATTGGTATATTGTTTTTGGAAATCAAGGAGTTCTTGATAGTTGTTATTTAGCAAATGATAAATATGCAAAAATGGAGTTTGATACATTCATGGGGCAATTATTATCAAGACAAGATGATTTAAGTGTTGATGAACAAATAGCTATTCCTAAAAGATAAAAGACAATCTTAGACTATAAAGTTTAGTGATAAACATAAAATCAGATTCTAGGAAAATAAAACATGGGGACTATCGCAATAAAATGTGAAGTAAATGATGGTCATAAATATATAGATAAAGCAATAGTTAATGGGGCAAGCAAAATAGTTGCTGAACATGGAAACTATAGTGTAGAAACTAAAATAGTAGATGATACTAGAGTGTATTTAAATAAAAAATTAACAAAATACTTAAGTAAATATGAAGTAGAAATAGTAAGCGTAACTGGTGGACAAGCCTGTTTAGAGAGAATTAGAAAAAATGAAAAATATGATTTAATAATAATGGAAGATGAACTTGATAAACTATCAAGTATAGACACATTAAATAAATTAAAACAAATAGAAAACTTTAAAATACCAGTAATAATACTTACTAGAAAGATAGAATTAAATATTAAAAAAGATTATTCACGCTTAGGATTTACTGATACTTATATTATTCCAGTTAATAAAAAAGGTATAGGTGAAATAGTTCACAAATATGTATTAGATAAAGATTTAGATGATAATTAGTTGGTGATTGATTATGATGAAAGATTATTATGAATTATTAGGAATATCAAAAAATGCAACAGATTATGAAATTTATTGTTCTTTTACAAAGCTAATGCTTGGTTATAATAGTTATGATGAGAAAACAAAAAAGAAATACATTAATGCATTTATAGTTTTATCAGATATTAATTTGCGTATAAAATATGATTTGTCTTTAGGATTAAATTATTATGAAGAAATGCCATGGTACCATTATACATATTTTGAAAATGGCGATAACTTTTTTGATATTAATGGATTTTTAAATGGTAATAAAGAACTTACAAAAACTATAGAAACTATAAAAGGTAATCAAATTAGGTCTTCGGTTTCAAAAGATGCATTTTTTAGTGAACATGACTTATTAGTAGAGTTATCAAATTATACAAAAAAACGTATCGAAAACAAAGATTATGAAACTTACATGTCAGAACAAAAGGATTGTAAAAATTTATCAGATGAAGAAAAATTTAATTATTTTCAAAAAATTTATGAAATTTATAAAAGAGAATTCTCTTTTTCAAATGCTTTTGCTAAAATTATTTCATCTCAGGATTATTACTCAATGAAAATTGAAGATGCCACAAAAATTAATGCTCAACAATTATTGATTTCTAAAAAAGGAGTTTGTACTCATTTTGCCTCTTTAATTTATGAAGAATTAAAAGGATTAGGATTAGAAGCTTATTTTTTAAGAATGACATTGCCAAATTGGTTTCATCATGTAGTTCTTTATAGAGTAAACAAAAATTGGAATATTTGTGATTTAACTAATGAATATTTATTTGGAAATGCTGGATATAAAAATATAAGCAATAGTTATATAAGTATTCCATTAAAGGAATTTCTTAAGAATAATGAGCAAGCCTTAGATAATTGTATAATTTTAAAATTAGCTAAAGATACATTGCTAGAAGAAGACAGTTTAAGACTTATGGATTTTCTTGAATCTAGATTAAATCTTGATTTACAATATGAAAATAAAAAAATAATTTAATTAAAACTATAAAAATATAATTTAAAAAGCTGTTAAGCATCATTATCAATGTTATTAATTTAAGGAATTATATAAAAAATGATTATTTATCAAGGATTATTGGAAACATCTAAAATAAATAATAAAATCTTCTTTTATAGTATGCTAAAAAATGGACTGATCGAAAATTATTTAATTTTTAATTAGTCTTTTAGTTTATTTGAGTTTAACTATTTAAAATAATATAAAATCTAATGTCTATCTTTTTTACATGATGATAATCATAGTAAATATATTAAATTTTATATAAATAATAGAAAAATACTTTTAAGTATAGTATAATTTAAATTAAAGAGGTGGAGTATGATTTATATAAAAAGTTTTACTTTATTAGATGAAGATCAAGAACAAGATATTATATGTTTCGAAGAACAAAGAAGAATATTTAATAATTATTATCCTCTTTATTTATTTTCAAAAAAAATGTTTAGAAATATAGATTTTGATAATATAACTATTTTTTATGGTGGTAATGGAAGTGGCAAAACAACATTATTAAATATAATCGCAGAAAAAATAAATGCTTTAAGAAAAAGTACTATAAGTAAAGGATCATATTTTGATTTATATGTTAAACACTGTGATTATGAAATGACTTTAGAAAAACCAATTGAAATAAAAGTAATAACAAGTGATGATGTTTTTGATTATTTATTAGATATTCGTTATATAAATTCTAATGTTAATAGACAAAAAGAACTTTTAAGTAAAGAATATTTAGATTATAAATTTAATAATCATGATTCATTTGATAATTATGAAGAACTTAAAAAAAGTTGTCAATCTAAAATAAATTCAATGTCTAAATTTGTTAGAGAAAGATTAGGTAACAATAATTTAACTGAATGTTCTAATGGAGAATCAGCCTTAATGTTTTGGGAAAAAGAAATAAATGAAAATAGTATTTATATATTAGATGAACCAGAAAATAGTTTATCAGCTGAAAATCAATTAAAACTAAAAAAGTTTATAGAAGATTCTATTAGGTTTTATAATTGCCAATTTATAATATCAACACATTCACCCTTTTTATTAAAACTTACAGACGCTAAAATATATGACTTAGATGAATCACCTATTATAACTAAAAATTGGACAGAATTATCAAATGTTTTAGTATATTATAATTTTTTTAAAGAAAATGGGGATGAATTTAATAAGTAAGGAGTTGCTTTATATGAATGTATTATTTAGTGTTTTATTAATTTACTTTTATATAGGAATAATTTATTTATGGTTAATATTGTTTTTTCCAAGACTAAATATATTTTTTATACTAGGAATATTAAGAAAATATAAAAAAGTTCAATATGAATCAGAATACTTTAGAGATATATTAACATATAGCCCTTCTGAAATATTTTATATTTATAATAAAAACTTTAAAAATAATATTAAAGGAAAATTACTAAAAAGGTGTAAATTTAAAAAACTATTTTTAATTAATTTACTAAAAATGAATCTCTTAGGATATATAAATATTGATTTTAAAGATAAAAATAATTTTAAAATAATAAAAAAAGATTATTTTATTTTAGATGAAGAATATAAGTTTATAAACGAATTTATATTTAATAGAATAACTAAAAATAATGAAATAACACTATATGAAATATATAATTATGTTGATAAAAACTTTGAAGAAGAACATTTTCAAAAATGGGATCAATTTATAGAGAAAAAAGTAGTAAGTAGAGGATTTTATGATGGAAATTTCGCTAATTTTTATGCTGATGAATTAAAAAAATTTTATAAAATATCTATACCTATTGCAATTATTATAAATTTATTTGCTTTTATAATATCAATAAACTTAGGAATATTAATATTAATCTTATTTCCGCTATTTCTAATATCTGGATATTATGCAACAAAACAAATTAAAATCATATCTGATCAAGCAATATATGAATATAGAAAAATGGTTGCCTTAAAAAAGTTTTTAAAAGATTTCTCTATAATAAATAAAAGAACACATGAATATACAAAAATATTAGATGACTATATTGTATATGCTAATATATTTAATATAAAAAAATTTAATAAGTTATCACTAGAATTATTATTAACTAATCGTATAGTATGTATAATATTATTTATTTTACTTTATTGTTTGATACCATTAATGCAGTATATAACATATAAAATACTGTATAATACATACTATCTAAAATATATTATAGTATTAATTGCATTTTTATTATTATTAAAAGTAAAGAATTTTAATATTTAATTGCTGTAATCAAAATAAGGAATATAATATTTTATTAATGAAAGAAGAATATATGTGATAAGGGAATACAAGGAATATAAAATAGATAATGACTGTCTTTTAACAAAAGTTTGTAAAAAATATTATAAAGATAATTTTGATAACAATTGTGAGGAATTAATTGTATTAAGATGGTTTAGAGATAACTTTATAAGTGAAAAGGATATAGAATATTATTATAAAATATCTCCAATTATTATAAAATTAATTGAAAAAGTAGAAAATAGTGATGAAATATTTAATAACAACTATGACTTAGCTTACAGTAAGTATAAAAATACTATTATGCAATTAGAACAAGAACTAAAAATACAATCATTAAAACAAACAATTAAGAAATAAAAAACTAAATAAATTTTATTGTAATTTATTTAGTTTTATTAAATATTATTTTTTATTTTTTTACCATCTTTAAATATTAAAATACCACCTACCATAATAAATAAAAATGTTATACGAAAATTTATTATAAATCCTTTTCCATACATAAATCCTTCAATAAATGATATTATAGCCATAATAGGACCAATAATAGTTGCGATTTTTGAACTAAGGTATAGATTTTCATTAATTAAAACAAAACAATATGAAGTTAATCCTAAAAGTCCAATTAAAACAATTCCATATAATAAATGTGGAAAACTATTATAATTAAATAAATGATTATTAAATATAATAGCTATAATAAAACAAGCTATAATCATAATTAAGTTAATTTTATAATTTTTAATTTCTTTTTGCATACATCAATTTCCTTTCGTATTTATAATACATCAAAATTAATTTTAAATCAATTACTAGTCTTTTTTAATTGTACAAAAGCATATTTTATAGTAAAATATAAGTAGGTGATAAAAGTGATAAACATAAAATCAGATTCCAGGAAAATAAAACCTGGTGATACATTTATCGCAATAAAATGTGAAGTAAATGATGGTCATAAATATATAGAGCAAGCTATTCAAAATGGCGCTAGTAAAATAATAGCTGAACATGGAAATTATAGTGTTCCAACTGTAATAGTTGAAGATACTAGAAATTATTTAAACAATTACTTAAAAGAAAACTATAATAAATATTTAGAGGAAATGACAATAATAGGAATAACTGGTACTAATGGTAAAACAACTAGTGCATATTTAATTTATTCAGCTTTAAATAAACTTGGGATTAAATGTGCATATATAGGAACAATTGGATATTATTTAGATAAAAAAATATGTAACTTACCTAATACTAACCCAGATGTATGTGATATGTATGAATTAATTATTAATGCTTATGATAATGGATATAAATATGTTGTTTTAGAAGCAAGCAGTCATGGACTTTATAGTGGAAGATTAGAAGGACTTATATTTGATTATGCAATATTTACTAACTTAACTAGAGATCATTTAGATTTTCATAAAACTATGGAAAACTATGCTCTTGCTAAACAACAATTATTTAAAAAACTAAAACCAAATGGTATAGGAATAACAAATATAGATGATGAATATTCTAAATTCTTCAAATCAAAAAAAATATTAACTTATGGAATTAATACTAGTGATTATCAAATACTAAATTATGAAACAAATAATCAAGGTACATTAATAAACTTTAAAATAAAAGGTGTAGAATTTAAAATTAACTCTTCTTTATTAGGAGAATATAATATATATAATTTATTATGTTGTATAATTATATTAGATAATTTAAATATAAGTTTAGAAGATATTTCAAAAACAGTAGAAAGTCTATCTTTTCCACCAGGAAGAATGGATATGATTAAATATAAAACTAATAGTATAATCATTGATTATGCTCATACACCAGATGCTATGGAAAAAATACTTGAAACTGTAAAAAAAACGACAAATGGAAAAATTTATACTGTATTTGGGTGTACTGGAGATAGGGATAGAAAAAAAAGACCTATTATGATGGATATTGCAACAAAACTATCTTCAAAAGTAATTGTAACAATAGATGATCCTCATAATGAAGACGTTAACCAAATAATAGGTGATATGTTAAAAGGTGTAAAAAGAAACAATTACGAAATATGCTTAGACCGTGGTAAAGCTATATCTAAAGGAATAGAATTATTAAAAGATAAAGATATATTAATGATACTAGGAAAAGGTCATGAAGAAATAATAATCTATAAAGATGAAAAAATACCTTTTAATGATAGAAAAAAAGTCGAAGAAGTTTTAAAAGAAAAAGAAAAAATAGAAATATAGTAAAAACACACTTCAATTAATTTTTCATAAATTATATTGAGGTGTGTTTTATGAATATAAAAGTAGATTCTAGAAAAGTAGTAGAAGGCGATACCTTTCTAGCACTAACCACATATAATGATGGACATAAATATATAATAGATGCTATAAATAATGGAGCTAAAAAAATTATAGCTTCTAAAGGAGCTTATAATGTTGAAACAATATTAGTTCCAGATACTAAAGATTATTTAATTAATCACTTAAAAAACAATTATTATAATCAAATAAAAGATTTAAAACTAATTGGAATAACAGGTACTAATGGAAAAACAACAACAAGTTACCTATTATGGCAAGCATTAAATAAACTAGGACATAAATGTGCATATATTGGAACAATCGGTTTTTATATTGAAGAAAAAGTAAAAGATTTACCTAATACAACTCCAGAAATAATAGATATTTATGAAATGTTAATAGAATGTACAGAACAAAATTGTGAATATGTAGTAATGGAAGTAAGCAGTCATGCTCTATCTCAAAGAAGAGTAGATGGACTTTTATTTGATTATTGCTTATTTACTAATTTAACAGAAGATCATTTAGATTATCATAAAAACATGGAAAACTATGCTTTAGCTAAACAGAAACTATTTAATATGTTAAAAGATAAAGGAAAAGGAATAATAAATATAGATGATAAATACTATAATTACTTTTTTAAAGATAATTTTATATCTTATGGTTTTAAAGACAGTAATCTGCAAATACTAAATTATGATATCAATTTTAAAAATAATTTTACATTAAGTATTAATGGTAAAAAATATGATTTTGAATCTAATTTACTTGGTACATATAATATCTATAATATGACAGCTGTAATATCAATTTTAAATGATTTAAAGGTAGATATAGAAATAATAAGATATTTAGTATCAACCTTAAAATCTCCAACTGGTCGTATGGAAATAATTGAATATAATACTAATAAAATCATAGTTGATTATGCCCATACACCAGATGCTGTAGAAAATATAATTAATGCTACTAAAGAATTTAGCAAAGGAAACATTATAGTTGTCCTTGGATGTGGAGGAAATCGTGATAAAAATAAAAGACCTATAATGGCTAGAATAGCAACGTCTCTTACTGATTGGGCTATATTTACAAGTGACAATCCTAGAGATGAAGATCCTACTGAAATAATTAATGACATGATAGATAATTTAGATTTTTACAATTATGAAATAGAAACAAATAGAGAAAAAGCTATAATTAAGGGTATACAAAAACTAGATAAAAATGATATACTATTAGTACTTGGTAAAGGACATGAAACATATCAAATTATAAAAGATGAAAGAATTCACTTTGATGATAAAGAAAAAATATTAGAATTTATTAGGAGATGATTACGTGTTAATTTTAGCCAAAGCAATGTTAGCGCTTATGATAGGATTTATTACATCAGTTATTTTTGGACTTATTTTAATACCAATTTTAAAAAAAATAAAAGTTAGACAAAAAGTAAGTCTTTATTTAGAAAAAAAACATAAAAGTAAAGATGGAACTCCAACTATGGGAGGATTAATATTTATAATACCAACAATAATAACAGTAGTTATACTACTTTTAATGAATAAAATAGAATTTTCAGAAAACTTATTTATTATTTTATTTGTTTTCTTATCTTATGCTTTACTAGGATTTTTAGATGACTATTTAAGTTTAAAAAGGCATAATAATGAGGGATTTACAGAAATACAAAAATTATTTGGTCAACTAGTTATTGCTTTAGTATTTTTCTATATATTTATGCGTAGTGGAGGAAAGCCATCTTTAAATATTCATACTATTGGTTTAGAAATAAATATGGGATGGTTCTATGGAATATTTTTACTATTCGTTTTAGTAGCTAGTAGTAATGCTGTTAATTTAACAGATGGATTAGATGGTTTAGCAGGTGGACTTTCAGTAATGGCTTTCTTAGCATTTGGACTTATAACTTGGAATTCTAATTGGGTATCTGGTAATCAGGATATAGCAATATTCTGTTTCATCCTAATAGGTTCATTACTTGGTTTTCTAGTTTATAATACTCATCCTGCCAAAGTATTTATGGGTGATACAGGTTCACTTGCGTTAGGTGCTACGCTTGCCTCTATTGCCATAATTACAAACCATGAAGTAACCTTAATAGTAGTAGCAGGAGTATTTATTATAGAAACTTTATGTTGTATTATTCAAATGTTAGGAATAATGTGTTTTAGAAAAAAAATATTTTTAATGGCTCCACTTCATCATCATTTTGAAAAACTAGGATACGCAGAAAGTGATATTGTAAAAGCATTTTGGGTAATTGGTTTAATACTTAGTATGCTAGCCGTTGGCTTTGGTGTTTGGATTTAAGATAGAAATTCTATCTTTTTTTTAAATTATAACATAAATATTTTCGATCTTGAACAATTGATGATATAGTATATTATACAAGGAGGAATTATATGTATTTAAAAAAAGAATCAAATAAATTTGATAATACTAGATTAAGTACTCAGAAGCCAAAAGATATTCTAAAAGCAGAATCTAAGCCTCAAAAACAATTATATACTAAATTAAGAACTAAGAAAAAAATCTTAATTTATATTAAAGATAATAAGTATTTTGTTGAACATGCTACAGCATTTGCCTTAGGTTTTACTACTGTTAGATCTATAATGTTAGATAAATCTAAATTAGTAGAGGTTAGTGCATCTATTGTAAACCAACTAAAACAAAAAGATGATATAGATTTGGAATTTGTAAACTTATCAAAAGAGAAAATAAGTACTCAGAAGCCAAAAGATATTTTAAAAGCGGAATCTAAACCTCAAAAACAATTATATACTAAATTAAGAACTAAGAAAAAAATCTTAATTTATATTAAAGATAATAAGTATTTTGTTGAACATGCTACAGCATTTGCCTTAGGTTTTACTACTGTTAGATCTATAATGTTAGATAAACCTAAATTAGTAGAAGTTAGTGCATCTATTGTAAACCAACTAAAACAAGAAGATGATATAGATTTGGAATTTGTAAACTTATCAAAAGAGAAAAAAGGAATAATTCAAGTATATGTAGATAGTAATAAATATGCCATAAAAACATCTGCCGCTTATTCACTAAAAATGATAGATGATAAAGATTTTTATAATGCAACAGAAGACTATTATTATATATCTGAAAATATTGTCAATAAACTAAAAGATAATTATACAGTAGAGTTTATATCTTTATCTTTTGAAAATTATGATATGGGAAAAAAACAAAATAGGACTATTTAGGTGGTTCTATTTTATTATTGAGATTAGTATAAAATGTAAAATTAAAATGATAATATAAGTAGTACTAAACCATCATTATTTTTAGAAGGAGATAAGCAAGGATTATTTGATGAATGGCAAATGTATTCTGTTATTTGGATCCTATTAGAAGTACTGGACTTAAAAGTCAACATATATTAATATAATCAGCTAGACATAATGAAGATGGTATAATGATACAGGTATTGGAAGAATTACAAAATTAATTATGAGAACTATGTCATTATATGAATCTGGTGAATCGACTGAAAATTTAAAAGTTTTAAAAATAAAGTTGATATAGAAAAAAAGTAATAAGCCAGCCTTTTTGTTAGTTTTAACTGGTTCAGAATTATCATATATTCGTGAAGATGGAGTATATGTAGTGTCAATTGGAACTTTAAAAAATTAAGTAAAATTAATCTTTTAATAGGCATAAAAATTAAGCAAAAATAGTATTATTATTGTTAATTTCATGATATACTATTAATAGTTGAAAAATAAACAAAAAGAGGTATTTAAATGAGCAAATTTACTTTAATGAATAAGAATAAAAAGATATTTGATTTTGATTATAATGATGAAGAACATATAATAGTAAAATTTGAACGAAATTATTCTGATAATGAAGATTATGCGCCTTTTGGATTAATTAAAGATGATAATATAGACAAGAATCAATTTAATAAATGGTGGAAAAATAGACAAATACCAGCATCAAGAAATGGATTAAAAGAGGTATTATATAAAAGTGATATTTATGATAAAGATAGTTTTGATTTATTAGATGTTAGAGCATATTGCTTATCTTTGTCAGATCAATATTGGGTTAAAAGAGTTGATGAGGATATTTTATGGGAAGATATAAATTTCTTTGATAATGAGTTTTCAGAAGATATTGGTAAAATATTATTTGATGGTGGAAAGACACCAGTTAACTTAAATTTAAATACTCCAGATATGACTAGTAATGGTAATTATGAAAAAAGATGGAAAATTATAAATGGAGATAGATATTTGGTTAAAGCTGGTGGAAAGATGATAAATCAAGAATCATTTA
>CANSFI010000018.1 GCA_947646095.1 uncultured Mycoplasmatota bacterium | reverse complement strand
CTAATACTTATTCCTTAAGTTGACAGCATTGATGTAAATCCTTTTCTTTTCATTTTTTATCATTCCCTACTTTTTTATTCTATATTAGTTTTATAATATAAACTTTATTTTATCTATTTTTTATTATATATAATTTTTAATATAGAATAATTTTATAACATAAATATTTCTGATTAAGTTTAAAATAATTAATTAAAAGTTAATAAAAGTAATTTACAAAAATTAAATGATTGATATAATGATTCTAGAGATAGGTATAACTGTTAAGAGTTCCTCCAAGAATGTGAGATAATGTCTATGTGGAAAGAAATCTATGGAATATTTAGTAATTTCAGTAATTCTAATTTTGCTTTTAGATCTATCGTCAAAAAACAAAGACTAAAAAAACGCTTGGCAACTTTGTCAAAGCGTTTTCTTTTGTGATATATACCAAGATATTAAATAAATTTAGAATTTTAAATAATATAAAAAGAATCAATTAAGATTCTTCAAATTGAGAGTTATAAAGTTTAGCATAAAAACCATCTTTTTTAAGTAACTCTTCATGATTTCCTTGTTCTACTATATCTCCATTATCCATAACTAATATTAAATCAGCATTTTTAATAGTTGAAAGTCTATGAGCTATAATAAAACTTGTACGTCCTTCCATAAGTTTATCCATAGCATTTTGAATTAATATTTCTGTTCTTGTATCAACACTACTAGTTGCTTCATCCAATATTAGTATTTTAGGATCAGCAAGTATTACGCGAGCTATTGTAAGTAATTGTTTTTGACCACTAGATATATTATCACTTTCTTCATTTAATACCATATTATAAGTATCTGGTAAAGTTTTTATAAAATGATGAACACTAGCAGTACGACATGCATCTTTTACTTCATCTATAGTGGCATCTAATTTTCCATAACGAATATTATCAGCAATTGTTCCACTATATAACCATGTATCTTGTAAAACCATTCCAAATAAACCTCTCAAGTCACTACGTTTAAAGTCTTTAAGATTATGACCATCTATTAATATTTGTCCGCTATTAACATCATAAAAACGCATAAGTAATTTTACCATTGTTGTTTTTCCAGCACCAGTAGGTCCAACTATCGCAATTTTCTGTCCTTTTTTTACTTTAACACTAAAGTTATTAATGATTGTTTTATCTTTTGTATAACCAAAATTAACATTTTTAAATTCTATATTACCTTTAATGTTATTAATACTTACTGAATTTAATACATCTTCCACTTCTTCTGTTTCATCTAAAAATTCAAATATTCTTTCAGCTGCTGCTATGGTTGGTTGTAATAATGAAAATATTTGAGCCATATTAGAAGCTGAACGATTTAAGTTTCTAACGTATTGAGAAAATGACAATATATCTCCAACAGCTATTTTTTCTTTTATTACTAAATATCCTCCATAGATAGATACTAAAACGTAATTAATATTTCCAACAAAATTCATAAGAGGATGCATAGATGTAGATATAAATTGGCTCTTCCATCCTGAATCATATAATTTATCATTTATTTTTTTAAATTCATTTATCTCTTCATCTTCATGATTAAATACTTTAACAACATCATGACCACCATATACTTCCTCAACCATACCATTCATATCGCCTAAGTTTTTTTGTTGTCTAGTAAAGAACTTTTGTGATTTTCCCATAATTAATGCCATACCAATAACTGATATTGGAAGAACAATAATAGAAGCCAAAGTCATAGAACCACTAATACTAATCATCATAACTATGGTTCCAATTAAAGTTGCGATTGAAGATACAAATTCACTCAATGTTTGGCTTAAATTAGAAGATAATGTATCTACATCATTAGTTATTCTTGATAGTATTTCTCCATGAGTTCTAGTTTCAAAATATGAAAGTGGTAATTTATGTAATTTTTCACTGATATCTTTTCTTAAGTTATAAGATATTCTACATGAAACAAAGTTCATTATATAAGTTTGAAAAAATGAACAAACAGAACTAAATATATATAAACCTAATAAAATTAATAAAGTTTTTTTAATGATATCAAAATTCATACTGCCATTACTTGTTATTTTTGCGATTAGTCCATTAAATATTTCAGTTGTAACATCTCCCAAAATATTTGGCCCTATGATTGAAAATACTGTACTAAGTAAGGCAAAGACTGATACTAGAATAATGGCTAATCTATGTCTTTTTATATAAGATATAAGTTTTTTTAATGTACCTTTAAAGTCTTTTGCTTTTTCTTCACTTAATGCTCTATTTGGTCCTTTAGCCATTATTTATCTCCTCCTCACCTATTTGTGAAAGGGCAATTTCACGATAAACTTCACAATTTTTTACAAGTTCTCCATGGGTTCCCTTTCCTACTATTTTTCCTTCATTCAAAACAATTATTTGATCAGCACTCATAATAGTTGAAATTCTTTGAGCAACTATAAATACTGTTTTATTTTTAGTAAATGTGGTTAATTCTTTTCTAAGTTTAGCATCTGTTTTAAAATCAAGTGCTGAAAAACTATCATCAAATATTAAAATATCTGGATTAATTGCGAGTGCTCTAGCAATAGAAAGTCTTTGTCTTTGACCACCTGATACATTAGTACCACCTTGAGCTATGCTTTCTTTATATTTGTTTGGTTTTGATTCTATAAAGTCTGTAGCTTGGGCAATAGTAACTGCTTCTTTCATTTGTTTATCAGATATATTGTCATTACCATATTTTATATTGCTTTCAATCGTTCCACTAAATAAAATACCTTTTTGAGGAACATATCCTATTTTATTTCTTAACGTTTCCTGTTTAATATTTCTAATATCAACTCCATCAATATATATAGAACCTTCTGTTACATCATAGAATCTTGGAATAAGGTTAATTAAAGTTGATTTACCACTACCTGTTGAACCTATAAAAGCAGTTGTAGTTCCTGGTTTAGCTATAAAATCAATATCTGTAATAACATCTTCATTCGCATCTGGATATCTAAAACATACATTTTTAAACTCAACTAAACCTTTTTTCTTTTTATCAAAACTTTCTTCATTTTCAGGATCTTTAATAGTAGAATCTGATTCTATTATTTCAATAATTCTTTTAGCTGAAACACTTGCTCTTGGAAGCATAATAGATATCATTGAAATCATTAGAAAAGCCATGATTATTTGCATTGTATATTGAATATAAGCCATAATATCGCCTACTTGAATAGTACCAGTATCTACTCCAATAGCTCCATACCATACAATAGCAATACAAACAACATTCATAAGAAGCATCATAAGTGGCATCATAAATGACATTGTTCCACCTACAAATAGATTGACTTTAGTAAGATTTTTATTAGATTCATCAAATCTTTTTTCCTCATGTTTTTCATTACTAAATGCTCTTATAACTGGAATTCCTGATAATATTTCACGAGAAACTAAATTTAGTTTATCGATTAAAACTTGTAATTTAGTAAACTTTGGCATAGCTATTGTAAATAAAGTACCAAGAATTATAAATAAAGTTATAACTGCAAATATTATTATCCATAACATTGATTTGTCTGCTGAAGTTGTTTTAAGTATTCCACCAATAGCTATAATTGGCGCATAAAATACTATTCTCATTAAGAATACTACTACTTGTTGAACTTGTTGGATATCATTAGTTGTTCTAGTTATAAGTGAAGATGTACCAAATTTTTTAATTTCTGTTTTTGAAAAGTTTACTATTTTTTCAAATACTTTAGTTCTAAGTGTATGAGCAAGTTTAGCTGCTAATCTTGATCCAAAATAGATAATAGCAATCGAAATGGCCATTATAAGTAATGAAATACCTATCATTTTAGCTCCACTAACAATTATATAATTAGTTTGTAATTTACCTAAATCTATTCCTACTTTTTCATACTCTTTTTTTATAAATTCAATGGCTGATGAACTCAAAATAGTATCAGGCATATCTTTAATTTTTTCTTCAATTTTATTTATGGTTATTAATCTAGTATTTTCATCCATGACTTTTAATGTTTGGGTTAAAGTCATCCCTTCTGGTAGTTTAAATTCGCTATTTTCTACTTTTGATAACATATCACCAACATAGAAAATAGCAAATGCTTTTTCTAAAGTTTCGTTAAGTTTTTCTTTATCTTTAATATTTAATTTATAAATATTTTCTTGTTTTAAAATTGGATATTTATCTAAGTATTTAGAATCTCCTTTTTTTATTAAATTATAATTTTCTTCTAATATTTTCTTATCTTCATTATTAAGTAATATAGAAATTTCATTAAATGTTGATTCACTTATTACTGAAGCTATACTATTTTCTATACCATTTTGTTGAATTCCAACATTAATTATTTTTGAAGTGTAATCTGGTAAAGCTAAATCAAGATTAGCTTGGCATATTAATAATATTATAATTATTAATATTGAAAATATAGATGCTTTTAAATATTTAAACAATTTTAACATTTTTATCTCCTCTCTAATCCCTTTTTAATTATATTTATTTGACTAATATAAAATTCTCTTACTTTTTTATTAGCACAAGTATTCGAAAGAGATTTAGTTATATTAGTAAATAAAAGGGTAAATATAATACTCATAACAACAGTTTTATCTTCTTCATCTAAAATATAATCATCAAAATTAATTGATCCTATTATATAGCCATCTACTTCTTTTTTTAATAATTCGGGTATTGCTAATTCTAATTGTTTGGAATCCATATTTAAAAATATATTAGTAACTAATTCATGATCTATATTTTTATTTTCTAATATATAATCATATAAACAAATTATACTTTCAAATATATCATGATTATTTTGTTCTAATATTTCAAATAATATTTTTTTAAATTTTTTTAAGTAACTTTCAACTATATATAAATAAATATCTTCTTTGTTATTGAAATATAAATAAAAACTTCCTCTTGGCATATCTATATTTTTAATTATTTTATTTATTGAAGTATTTTCAAATAAATTTTGACTGAATTCATGTTTAGCTGCATCTAATAATCTAGTTTGTTTTTGAATATCTAGATTAAAAAATGCTTTAGTTGGCATTATATCATCCCCTTAATTTAGGTACATTATGCATTATACTACTGACAAGATGTCAGGTCAATAGTTTTATATTAAAATTAAATATTAAGCTATTTTTATACTTTTTAATTATTATCAAATAATTTCTTTTATTTTTTTCTTTATTTTTTTTATTTCTTCATTTATAAGAATAGAACCAACACCACCTAGTAAAACTTTCCAACAATTAAAGATTAATAATTTAGTTTGATTATCTAAAGACTTAGATTTTTTTAATATATGATGAAATAAAGTTGGACCTCGTTTAATTATGTCTCCTAATTTTTTTATGTTTAATTCTTCAAAGATTGAAAATGTTTTGTTAACAATAATTTCTCTTTCTTTATAGTCATATTTTTTTAACCAATTTTCTAATGTTTCATCTAATTCTTTACTAACTTCACTTTGTTTTGTTCTAAGTAAATGATCATTTTCTACTTGCCAAGATATAGTAGAATGTTGCATAATTCCTATTTCTGATGATTTAATTACCTGAAGATTTTCTTGTTCAAATAAAACTCCAACTAGACTTTGATCTGGAATAATATTTATAAGTTTTTTTCTAATACGTCTATACTGAATAGATTTAAATTCACTCATTTTTAATCCAGGTCCATCAAATGAATATATTTTTGCGATTTTATTTTTTTTAAGAAAGCTAGTTCTCATACTTCCAACAAGAGCTAAATTACCACCTTTAGAATGACCACATATATATACTTTATCTTTTATTTTACTTAATAAATTATTTAAATATTCACCTGCTTTAATTTGCGATTCAGTTGGATATTTATAAGCCAAAATGGCATCTTCTTTCCATCCTGATATAGTATCATCAGTTCCTTCAAAAGAAATAACTACTTTTTTATTTGGAAGTAAAAATGTTTCAGCACAAAATTGCATATTATCACCTAAATTATATTCAAAATTAAACAGTAAAACTTCTCCAAATCTTTTAGTATTACTAATAGCATGTAATATTTCTATAGCTTTAGCTTGTGCATAAAATGGCTTTATTTTTTTATCAATTAATTTACTAATTTGTTTAATACTATATTTCTTATCTTTAAATTCTATATTTTTTAATGGTAAATATGATAATTGACTATATATAAGCATATCTACTTCACATATGTCTTTTTCTAAATAACTAATATTTTTATATTTTTTTATGAAATCATACAAATTCATAATATCACCATACCTAATTTATATTATACTATAAATATTAAAAAAAAGTCTTATATAAGACTCTAAATTAAAATTTAATGTTACCTGTTACAATATCACTTAAATGTCTTAAAAATAATTCCATTAGATTTGCTTTTTCTATATCTTCTGATACTGTAATATCTACATTCCTAGTTTTGCTATTTTCTTCTTTAATAATTAAAGTACCTACTTTATCTCCTACTTTTAATGGGGCTTTTAAATTATTTATTTTTACTTCATAACTAGCATTTCTTTTACCATCTGTTTTTTTATTTAAAAAATTAATATTTTGAGTAGGAACTAAGTTTACATATCTTTTTTTACCTTTATCTACTTCTTTAGTTTTTAAGATACTTTTAGTTGATAACATTGTTTCTAGTTCGTATTGTGCGAATCCATAATCTAGCATTTCTTTTACTTCTTCATTTCGTGTAGTACTTTCTGGTTCTCCCATAACTACTCCAAGTAAACGCATATTATTTTTTTTAGCTGTAAATGTTAAGCAATAACCAGCCTCTTTTGTATAACCTGTTTTAAGACCATCTACTCCTTCATAAAAACGAACTAATTTATTTGTATTTACAAGCCATATTTTTGTTGGTAAGTTTTCTCTTAGATATGTTTCATAAATAGATGTAAATTCTAATACTTTCTCATGTTTAAGAAGTTCTTTAGATATCATAGCCATGTCGTAGGCAGTTGAATAATGATTAGGTGTATCTAGGCCATGAGGATTTTTAAAATTGGTATCTTTAAGGCCTAATTCATGAGCTCGATCATTCATCATTTTAACAAACATTTCTTCAGTACCAGCTATTTTTTCAGCAAGAGCTACAACTGCATCATTACCACTTGCGACTGCTACTCCTTTAAACAAATCCTCAACACTCATTTTTTCTCCTGTTTCAAGTAGAATCTGACTACCACCCATTTTTGATGCATTAGCAGATACAGTTACCATATCATTCCATTTTATAATACCTTTATCAATACTTTCCATAATAAGTAACATTGACATAATCTTTGTCATAGATGCTGGTGGAAGTTTTTCATGAGAATTTTTTTCATAAATTATTTCACCAGTTGTTGGTTCTAAAAGAATTGCACTTTTACTACTTTCTGCTAAAGTATTTAATTCCTCTGCTTTTATAATAGGAATAAATAAAAAACTAACTAACAATAATACTAATACTTTTTTCATAATTCACCTCTACTTAAATATTATTAAAAAAAAAGGCGAATATTCGCCTAATCAATAATATCTAATATTTTGTCTAATTTGTCAATTACTTTAAATCCTTTATTTTTGTTTAAATCTGTGGAAAATTGAATTCCTATTCCTCCAGCACTCTCCCATTCTTTTAAATTACCTGAATAATCATCTATTAAAATAGCATTTTTAGCTTCTATCATTTTAGTTTTAGATACTTCTCTAGGAACTGGTATTATCGTTACTGTTTTATAGTATTTTCTAATATAATTAATCTTAGCAACCGCTTCATCTAATGAATTAACATGAGTAAGTATAGCTATATTAAATTTATTAGTAGCTGATATTTTTTTTAAACAATTGAAACTATCATTAATTATTGGTGTTAATGAAAGTAGTTGCTTCCAATTTAAATTATAATAAAATTCACTCATTTTTTCAAAGTCTGTTTGATCTACACCTAAACGTTCTAACATATCATAAGTTACTCTTATTGTATCTACTATTACTCCATCAAAATCAATATAAAGGTTTTGCATAATATACCTCATTTCTATAATTATTATACAAAAAAATTTTAATTAATGTCAATTAAAACTTTTTATCTTAGAAATATCCACAATAATTTTTTCTTCATTAGAAACACCCTGTTTTTCTTTTAAATATTTTCTATAATCATAACATTTTTTTGAGAAGTGTGATACTGCTTCTATAGTACCTGTAAGCATAAAACCATATAAACTAGCATATACCTCATTTTCTGCTTTTTCATAAAATTTATGTTGTTCTAATTTGTCTATTTCATTAATTTGATCTAGTTTTTCCATCATAATAATAGTAGATACTACTATTGGAATAGTAAACCTATTTTGCATATTTTCATCTACAAATTCCAACCATTCTTCTGTTGTTTCAGGCCTAATTAAAGAAAGACCTCTTCTCATATAAATATATTTATTTTGCATTTTCATACATACCTCCAATTTATATTTAAGAATGATTTATATAATATCATATTAAAAATAATATGTCAAAAAAACTATTGAAATTCAATAGTTCTTATTTTAAAGCTTCTAATAATTCAGCTTTTTTCATAGTTGAAGCACCTTTGATATCTTTAGATTTTGCTAATTCACGAAGTTCAGCTACTGTTTTACTAGATAAGTCTTCTTTAACGGTATCTTTTTTTTCTACTTTTTTAACTTCTTTTGTTTCTGCTTTTTTAGTTTCTTTTACAGATTCTAATTTTCCGTCTAAAGCTTTTTTAGCTGTTTCTACAAGTTCAGTGAAAGAAGCAGGATTATCAATTGCTATTTCACTTAACATTTTTCTATTAATATTTACTTCTGCAATAGATAAACCATTTATGAATTTAGAATAACTGATACCATTTTCACGACAAGCAGCATTAATTCTTGTAATCCATAATTTACGGAAATCTCTTTTCTTTTGTCTTCTATCTCTATATGCATATTTTAAAGAATGCATTACTTGTTCATTAGCACTTTTATATAATCTATGTTTACTTCCAAAGTAACCTTTAGCTTCTTTTAATACTTTTTTATGACGGGCACGATTTGTCATACCACTTTTAACTCTTGGCATATTTTTTCCTCCTTAAAACTTAAATTATACTTTTTAATCTTTTATAATCACTTTTAGCTAGAGTAGAAGCTGTTCTCCCCACTCTATTTGAAGCAGTATTCTTTTTACCTGTATTATGTCTTGTTCCTGGATGTCCAATTTTAATATCGTTTTTTCTCTTTTTAACTACTTTAGCAGTACCTTTATGTGTTTTTAATTTTGGCATAATTTCCCTCCTACTTTTCTTTCTTAGGCATTAGTATCATAGTCATAAAACGTCCTTCTAATTTAGGTTGTTGTTCTATGTCACTAACTGTCTCTACAGCATTTGCGAATCTAATTAAAACATCTTTTCCTAATTCAGTATGAGCCATTTCACGTCCTTTGAATCGAATTGAAACTTTTATTTTATGACCTTTTTCCAAATATTTGGTAGCATTACAAACTCTAGTATTAAAATCATGAATATCAATTCTAACAGATAAACGATATTCTTTCATTTCTAGATTTGATTCTCTTTGTTTTTTCATATTTTCTTTTTGTTTTTTCTTACTTTCATATTTGAATTTATTATAATCCATTATTTTACATACTGGTGGAGTAGCACCTGGACTAATTAAAACAAGGTCAAATCCTGCATAAGTTGCTAGAGTTCTAGCGTCATTAATAGGCTTAACTCCTAATTGTTCTCCATTTGGACCAATAACTAATACTTCTTTCGCACGAATTTGTTCATTTATAAACAAATTCTTTTCTTTATTTGCTATACTAAACACCTCCATAGAAAAAGTGAATACAAAGTATCCACTCTAAGTACACAATTAAAATATTTTAAATGGCATATTACCCAAAACTTAATGTAATCGGGTGAGAAGTGGATACTTCTTCTTTCCTTTTTCAATTTCCTTTTAATTATACTTATAAAATATGCATTTGTCAAGTTAAAAATTCAAAATTATGCAACTTTTTTAAGAGTATTACCAGAATTATTTTGTGATGGTTGTAAAAATTCATGAAGTTCACCAAACACTTTATTGTTACTTTTTATTGTTGTTCTAGCTTTATTTAAGTCATTTTTTAATCCATTATTTTCTTCTTTTAATACATTAATAGTTTTTTCTTTTTTAGCTATTTCTGTGTCAGCTTCATTTAATCTTTCACCTTGAAATTGAATTTGGTGTACCAATTTTACAATTCGATTATCTTTATTTTGAACATCTTTTTCAAGAACAGCTATTTTTGCTTTGTTGCTTGAAATTTCTTGTTCTTGTTTTTCTATTTTAGCATCTTTTTCAGCTAATTGTTCCTTATGTTGTTTATTAGCATTTGCTATCTGTTCTTCATATTGTTTGCTAGTATTTTCTAACTTTTCTTTATCTTGTTTAATAGTATTTTCTAATTTCTCATTTAACTGTTTAACAGTATTTTCTAACTTTTCATTTAATTGTTTGATAGTTAAATCTTTTTCTCTGCTTTCGTCCACTATTTTTCTTGCCATATCTACAATAGATTGACTTCCAAGCGAATCTTCAATTGATTCTTCAATTGGCTCCTCTACTGAACTAGATACAATATCCTCTTCAATTATTTCAACAGGTTCCTCTACTACTGGTTTAACTTCATTTCCACCAAAGAAAGTTGGTGCAATTATTTCTTCTTGTTGTCCTAAAATATTACTATTATCCATATTATCACTTTCTCCCTCTAACATTTCTTCATCTTCAAATTTTTCTTCTACTACTTTATTTCCTACATCTAAAGTTTCTTCTTTAGATTGCTTACCTTCAAGTGCTTCTGCATTTATATCTTCTTGCATTTCTTCATTATAAATTTTTTCTTTTTCCGCTTGATATTGATTATAAAATTTTGCAATTTCCATAACTCTTCCAAGTATTAAATTTTTAGATTGCTCTAATTCATTTAATTTATAATGTTCAGCAACTCTATCTATATCTTTCCCAGAATTTGTATATATATTAGTAAATTCTATATCATTTGGCATATAAAAATTTGTTATATAAATAAATCTCTCTTCATCTGTTAATAATGTTGTTTTACTTAATATATCAATTGCTTTATCTTTATTTTCTTCAGAAAAGTAATGACTGAATACATTCCCATTATATATAGCATCTTTTATATCTTTTTGTTTCTCTTCGATAGTTTTATCATTATTACCATCTATAAGTTGTAAAAGAGCAGCTAAAACTCGATTTTTACCATCTTCTTCAATCTTATCTTTGTTTATTATTTCCATTAAAGATTCAATTGATCCCTTTACTTTGACATATCTTGGTAAATCTAATTTATCATATTGTATATTGTTACCCTTTTCATTTTTCATATTTTCACCTACTCTATTTTGACTATAACTAGTATATAATAAATAGCCAGCAAAATCAAGATAAAATTATTTTTTTCATTAATATTTTAAAAAATAGATATTTGCTTTACATATTAGATTCTAATAAAGTTATAAATTCTTCTTTTAATTCTTGTAATCTAGTTTCACTACTAGCTTCAAATCTTACAGTTATATTTGGACCTGTATTAGATGCTCTAAGTAATGCCCAACCATCTTCAAATTCTATTCTTATTCCATCTATATCATTATATTTATAGTTTTTTTCATCAGCATATTTTTTTACTTGTTCAATAATTTCAAACTTTCTATCATCACTACTTTTATATTTTAGTTCTTCTGTTGAATAATATTTATTGATATTTTCTAATTGTTTACTAACTGGTATTTGTGTATTAGAAAGAATTTCTATTATCCTAAGACCTGCATATATTCCATCATCAAAACCTGGAAATTTATCTCTAAAAAATACATGACCCGAATATTCTCCGCCAAAATCAAAGTTTCCCTTTTGCATCATTAAATTGCAATAAGAATTTCCTGTACGATACATAATTGGTTCAAGTTTTAATTCTTTTAATCCATCAATTAATGTCTTAGAACATTTTACATCAAATAAAGCTTTTTTATTTTTCATATTATTTACAATATTACGATATATTATAAGCATATATAAGTCGGCTTTTATGATATTTCCTAATTCATCAACAATCCCAATTCTATCAGCATCTCCATCTATACCTATTCCTAGATCATATCCAAGTTCTACTACTTTTTTAGATAGATCTATCATATTTTCTGTAACAGCTGGATCAGCTAGATGATTTGGAAAATTTCCATCACTTTCGCAATATAATGGATAGTATTTTATTCCAATTGCATCTAATACATCTTTTATAATAATTGAACCCGTTCCATTACCACAATCAACTACTACTTTTATTTTTGTAGGATCAAATGAAACAGAGTCTTTTAATAATTTTATATATTCATTTTTTATATCATATTTTTCTAACAATCCATTGCCATCTATATAATTACCTTTTAAAGTAAAATCTCTAAACTCATATATGTAATCCCCATAGGCATTACCAAATGATTCAAATGATATTTTAAATCCATTATCATTTTTAGGATTGTGGCTTGCTGTTACCATTATTCCTGTTGATATTTTTAAAAGTTTTCTAGCATAGTAATACATAGGGGTTGTAACTAATCCTAAGTCTACTACATTTATACCACTATCTAATATTCCTTTTATTAATGCTTCACTTAATAAAGGAGATGATAAACGGTTGTCATGTCCTATTAACACTTTATTAGAGTTATATTTCCTTATATAAGAACCATAGCTTTTACCAATAGTATATGCAACATCTTCATTTAAATCGATTCCATATTCACCTCTAAGATCATATTCTCTAAATATATTAGGGTTAATATTAGTTGTTATTTTCATTATTACCTCCTTCTATAATACATCTTATACTATACCACATTAAACTCTTACTTTGTTAAAATATTATAAAATATTTACAAAATTAGACATAAAAACTCAGTTTTAATGCTGAGTTATATGTTTTTGGGTACTACTATTACTGGTCTTATTCCAGAACTACCATCACTTGAAACGTTTGTACTTGATAATATTCCAGAGGAATATACATTGAAGGCGTTTTGATTAGAATCAGAAGATGATAACCAATATCTCCCATGTATATATGGAGTGTTATTAGTACTCAAACCTGAATTTATACATCCACCTTTACCAGTACATCCAATTGATTTTGAATCTATTTTATTTAATAGTCTTGCCCTAACATTCTTTACTTCAATTGGTTCATATCTAGCTATATCTCCATCATCAGTTAAGGTATAAGACATAAGTGGTATATTTGTCCAACTTTCCGTTTTAATTTTTAAATAATTTAAAGCTGTTATTGGACCTTTGTCAGTATTTCCATACTCTCCATAATCACTTTCTGTTCCTCCAGCTGCCAAATAATCTTTTTTAGTTATCCATTCTATTCTATCACCAATATTTTTATTCATTATTAATGTTAAATATCTGCCTGTATCAGCTATTACATAGAAATCATAACTTGTAGTATCATTGACCTTAACTTTTACAAGTGTTCTTATTGCACACTTATTTGTACTATTAATACAATTATTATTAGAAGTCATTATCTCTTTTTTATTTACTGTAACATTGATTTCTTTTTTTATCTTTGTATTAGAACTTGATGTTACTATTACTTTAGTTGTACCAGTATTTATGGCAGTTATTACTCCATTATTTACTGTAGCTATACTTTCATCGTTACTTTTCCAAATTAATTCTTTATCCTTAGCGTCATCTGGTTTTGGTGTGGCTGTTACTATTTTAGTTTCTCCTATATTCAATGTTATATTTATATTATCGACTTCTATAGATGTTACTGATTGATTTACTGTAACATTTACTTCTTTTTTTATATTACTTCCATCAAGGGTTTCTACTATTACTTTTACTGTTCCTTTTCCTACACCTATTAATTTTCCATTTTCTACTTTCACTATTTTTTCATCTAAACTTGTTATTTTTAACTCTTTATTAGTAGCACTACTTGGTTCTATATTTACTTTTAATGTATATTCTTCTTCTGTATTTATTTGAATATTATTTTCTTCTATTTTTAAATCTTTTATTTCTATTGGAATTATACAATTTTTTACATTATTGCTTATTTTTACATCATCTTCATTTAATCCTTTTGTAGCACAATACTTTCCATTTGTTATAGCAAGTTCTATTTTTCCTTTTTTATTTATTTTCATACTTCCACCAGTTGGTTTGGTTCCTTTTATATCTAAACCATCTGCTTCTGGAAATGAAAAAGATATTTCTTCAATAACCACATTTGGTTCTAATAATTTATTGGTATAATAAAGTTCTGCTGCTTTTATTACTCCATATGCTGAATCTTTAAATGCACTTCTATTTGCTTTTTCTATTATGTTCATTATTACTGGTATTGTTATCAAAGCAACGATTGATAATATTATAATTACAGCAAGTAATTCTATTAATGTAAATCCTTTATTCTTTTTCATATTCTAATCTCCCATTATATTTTTATTTATATTAAGTTTACAACATAAATACCATTTTGTCTATATTTTTATTTTACAATTATTTAGTTTTATATTGAAAATTATAATATAAACTTAGATACTAAAAATTCCTAGATTTTATTCTAGAAATCAGTTCTTTTATCAATTTTTAGGAATTACTATTACAGGTCTTATTCCATAATTACCACTAGTACGAACAGTCATATCATTAAATCCACCAGTATAAAATATACCTGTAGCATGATGAGAATAGGAGCCACTTCCTGTAGATGTCCAATAACCATATGGATTTTCTTCAGTATTAGAACTACTTGTGTTCCCTACTAAGTAAGAGGCACACTTACTATTACAACCATATTTACCTGCTTCAGACTTTGTAAGTAATCTTGCTCTAACATCATTTACTTCTATTGGCTTATATACCCTATTATTGAATTCATCTGTTAATGTATAGCTATATGATGGTATATTTGTCCAGTTTGCAGTTCTATTTTTCAATGCTCTAAGTATTGTTAATGGACCTTTTTCATTATTACCAAGGCTTCCCCACTTAATACCTCCTACTGCTTCATAATCTGCTTGAGATATCCATGCTACTCTACCACCTAAATTCCTATCCATTATTAATGTTAATTCACTTCCTGTATCTCCAATTACATAAAAATTATAACTTGTAGTATCGTTTACATTTACAGTTACTGATGTTCCATTAGTACATATATTTTCACCTGTTATACAGCTATTTGTCGATTCTAATATAGGCCTTTTAATAGTTACTGTATATGTTTTACTTGTACTTTTATAATTAGTTGATTCTAATGCTTTCACTGTTATAGTTGTATTTCCGCTTCCTATTCCATTTACTGTTATTGTATTATTACTTACTGAACAAGTTGCTATATTATTATTATCTGAAGTACAACTTAATGTTCCTGTTTGATTACTTGCTGTTATTGTTATACTTTTTCCTACATTTACTTCTCCTGATTCTGATGATAAATTTAAACTTCCATTCGCTTTATTTATTACAACATTCTTACTTGATGTTACTGTTTTATATCCTTCTTTAATTACTTGATAGTATACTGTATATGTCCCTGCATTAGTGTATGTCGGACTTTCATCTAAATTATATGTACCTAATACTGTTCCATATTTGATAGTTGAGCCACTACTTGTTACTGTTATTCCATATGACTCTCCATCATATATTCCTTCGTATCCATTAGCTGTTACGCTTAATAATCCATGAGTTGTTGTTACTAAATAGGATACTTTAGCTTCTCTATAATTATTTGTTTCTGCTGATGTGATTGTTAGGGTTGTTGTGTCTTCTTTTGTTTTTGGTGTTACTGTTACTACATTTCCACTTACTTCACATGTAGCAATTTTTTCATCGTTTGATGTACAACTTAAATCTCCACCACTTATATTTTCGATTACTTCAAATGTTCCACTATTTGGATATGTATAGTTTCCACTATTGTTTGATAATTTTATACTTCCTGGTAATTTTAAACTGGATGAACTACATCCTTTACTACTAACTTTTGCTTTATTATTTTCATAAACTACTATATAGTTGTTAGTACAAAATGTTCCTTGTTTAACACTTCTATTTTTTAATGTATATAATCCTCTTGTTGGAACTTTTCCTTTCATATCTACTTTTATTTCATCTAAGGTATAGTTTTCTTTATCTTTATATACTTTATTATCTAAAGATGACAAAGCTATTTTATGTTCTAATGCACTTATATAGTTATAGGTTGAATCTATAGCTACACTTCTACTTGATTTTTCTATTATATTTATTATTACTGGTACTGTAATGAGTGCTATTATAGAAAGTATTATTATGACTGCAAGTAGTTCTATTAATGTAAACCCTTTATTTTTCTTCATATTTAATTCTCCTACTCTTATATTAATTTTATCCTATTAATATTATTTTGTCTATATTTTTATATCGCTAATACTATTCTAAAAGATCCTTCTTCAAGTTCTAAACTACCATCATGACCAAATGTAAAAATTCCTGAGCTGTTTCCATAACTGTATGATCATCCTCTTCCCATCCATGGATATCCTGAAAAGGCCATATAAGATTCTCCATTATACCAACTACTTACAGGTCTATTTCCAACTGTAGTAGAATTATATAATCCAAAAGGTCCTAGTTCTCCTGTAGCATCTCCTAAAATTCTATTTGAAAAATCTTTGTTATTATAGCTTTTATTATCGTTACTTATATATTTATATAAATCATAATATCTACTTACTGGAAATGGTTTCCCTATTATACTTGTTTGTCCATTTGCTATTTCTTCTGGAATACTTAAATTTCCTGTAAATCCTGAATTATAGTTTTGGTTTCTTCCTGATAAAGGGTTCCCTTCACTATCTGATACTACGCCCATTGTTGTTTCCCATGTTCCTCCACTCATATCAAATATTCCATTTATATTACCTGTTGTACTAGCTAATAATCCTATTTCTGTATTATTTGGATCAGCACCATTTAACTTTATATCTTTATATACTTGTATTTCTAATTTTTCTTTAATATCATTTTTTAATTTATGAAATGAAAATTTAGCAGTCGATAAAACGATTAAAATACCCATAAACAATGTTATAAATAATACTAATAAGGAGTATAAAAATCCTGATATTGCAAACTCTTTATTATTATATATAAAATATTTTTCTATAACAAAAGTATAACATAAATTTTGAAGTATAAATACTATCTCCTATTAGTTTTTTTATTAAAAGTTTAGTTTTTGATTAAAAACCCTTATTTTAAGGCACAAATACAAGAATTTGAAGTAATTTTACTACTAATTTACTACTTTTCAAAGTAAAAATATAAGGAATTATAAAAATATATGTGAATATCTTCTAAAAATAAAAATATCATAAGTCCCTATAAATAAAAGCTATAACAACATTTAAAAACTTATAAAAATATAAGTAAAAAGTTACCATATTTTTATGATGAAAATTAAAAATTCCTAAGATTTCTCTTAAGAATTTATTTTTATTAAATCTTTTTTATATTTATCAGAAACTAAATCTATTGTACTTCCATCATCAAAAGTAATTATTCTTTTTTGCTTATTAAATTGGAATACTCTATCAATATTAACTATACAAGATTTATGGCTTTGTTTAAATCTTGTATCTAACATAGAATGAATTTCAACCAAACTCTTATTAGTTTTAAATTCTGATTTACTTGTTTTTATAATACTCTTTCTATCTACACCATCCCTTGTTATATATAAAATTTCATCTATTGATATAGTAAATATAGTTCCTCTTTCTTCATATTGTAAAATCTTCTTAAAATTTAAAAGTCTTAAAGCTTCTTGAATGGAACTTTCTAGTCTTTCCATTGAATTTTCAAACTTATTTATAAATGATAAAAATAATAATTCTTTTTTTAATATTATTTGTCCTAATTCTTCATGACCAGTTAAAAATATTATCATACCATTAACATCATTTTTTCTTATTTCTCTAGCTATATCAATTCCTGATCTAGATGGAGTTTCTATATCTAATATATAAATTGAACAACTATTGTTGTTAGAAATAAATTCCATAAATTCATTACTATAATCATTAAATGTATTGATATTATATTCTAAATTGTTTTTCATCATTACATTAGAAACAGTTTCCTGAACTTTTTCTACTACCAAATTGTTATCATCACAAATTATAAAATTTATCATATACTCTCCTTATTTTTACCATAATTTTAATAATATCATATTTTAAAGGAGATTGCAAATGGTTAATAAAGGTTGCCTAAAAAAAATAATATTTTATTATTTTTCCTTATAATTACGGCATACTTCATCTAATTCTTTTATAAGCAAATCGGTTTCATCAAAGTCTTTAAGTCTTACACCGCTAGCAAATATATGACCACCACCACCAAAATGAGATGCTGTTTCATTTACTATTGGTCCTCTAGATCTAATTGATCCTCTAATTAAATCTGTGCTATGATCATAAGAGAACACTGCCCAGGCATATATTTCTTCGATATAATTAAATTCATTTACCATATTACCTGCAGTTGCTGCATCAACATTATATTCTTTTAATATGTTTTCATCTAGTTTTATATAAGCAAAACCATTAACAGTTACTGTCATATTATTAGCAATCCATCCTTGAAAACGAATTTCTTTAACTGGACGCATATATAATTCATCATACAAATTAGAAAAATCAATATTTGTTTTTTTAATTAATTTAGAAACTAAATTAAATGTTTTAGGACTAGTATAACTAAATAAAAATCTATTAGTATCAGCAACTATACCTATAAATAATTTTTCTCCTGCTTCTTTTGTTAATTTTAATCTAGTCTTAAATATAAGTTCTAATACTAATTGAGAAGCACTACTTGCTGTATCATCTACTAATTCATAGTCACAAACTTTTTCAATAAAAGGATGATGATCTATTTTAATAGAGTATTTAAATTTACCAGGATCTACTCCATCTATTCTTTTTCTATCTGGAGTATCTACTACTATAAGTAAAGCATCAGTATACATATCATCAGTAAATCTATCAAGTGTTCCCAAATATTTAAATGTTGAAGCTGGATTTCCTACTGCATATACTTGTTTTTTAGGAAATGTATTTAAAATAACATCTCTTAATGCAATAGAAGAAGCTAAACAATCAGGATCTGGTCCTACATGTCTAGCTATAACAATTTTATTGTACTTTTTTATTTTTCTATATATTTTATAGTACTTATTCATAAACCACACTTTCTATTTAACAAAATTATATGTATCACGCGCTATCATTACTTCTTCATCAGTTGGTATAACATATATTGGTACTTTTGATTTAGGGTCCGAAATAATTCCTTCATGAATATCTTTATAACTAGCAATATTCATATTAGCTTCATCATCTATTTTAATTCCTAAACAAGTTAATTTATCAATTATTTCTTTTCTGAATTCTCTGGCATTTTCTCCTAAACCAGCTGTAAAAACAATGGCATCTACTTTACCATCTAACTTTACATAGTATTCACTAATATAGTTTACAATCTTTTGAACATACATTTTGTTTGATAAAATAGCTTTTTCTTCTCCATTTTTCATAGCTTCTTCTAAATCCCTATGATCTGAATATTTACCAGTTATACCAAATAATCCACTTTTTTTATTTAAAACACTATCTACTTCATCTTTAGTCATAGAAGCTTTATCTATCATATAGAACACTAGAGAATAATCAATATCCCCACAACGAGTACCCATCATAATACCTGCATTTGGACTAAATCCCATTGTAGTATCATAACTTTTACCATCTTTAACAGCAGTAATACTTCCACCACTACCAATATGACAACTAATAATGTTAATATCTTTTTTACCTAATTTTTCTTGCATAACATTAGTTATATATTTATGACTAGTACCATGGAAACCATATTTACGAATTTGATAGTTTTCATGCCATTCATAAGGTACTGGATATAAGTAGTTTACTTCTGGCATTGTTTGATGGAAGGCTGTATCAAAAATAGCTACATGTTTAGCATTTTTAAAACTTTCCATACAAGCTTTAACTCCTATTAAGTTTGCTGGATTATGAAGTGGAGCAAGGGCAGAAAGACTATTTACTGTATTTATAACATCTTCAGTTATTATAACAGAATCAGCATATTTATCTCCACCATGAACAATACGATGTCCAACTGCTTTTATATCATCTAAGTTAGATATAATATTGTAATTTAATAATTCATCAATTACTTTAGAAACTGCTTTGTTATGATTTTTAATTAATGTTTCTTTTTTTATTTTTTCTCCATTCAATTTTAGTGTATAAAAGCTATCATCAAGACCTATTTTTTCAAAATATCCTGATATTAAAACTTTTTCTTCAGGCATTTCATAAGCAGTAAATTTTAAAGATGAGCTACCTGCATTTACTGATAATATTTTCATAATTTTCCTCTTTCTATAATTCATATTGTTCAAATGAACAATTATTTGATGTATATTCAGTTAAATCTCCATCATCTGGAAATCCATTAAAATAATAATATAAAACTCTAGTTATTCCACTATGAGTAACTAATAATACTGTTTTATCACTATAATTTATTAAAATATCATTTAATAAAGATGAAACTCGATTAAATATTGCTCCCATACTTTCCGCTTTTTTATATTGTTTATTTAGTTTTATATTCCAATATTCTTTTATATTAATTTCATCTCTTTTCATCCCTTGGAATTCTCCATGATTTCTACTAAGTAATCTATCATCTTCGATTATTTTAATGTTAGGGGCTGCTAGTATAGCTGTTTGTTTTGTTCTCGTTTTAGGTGAAGTTATAACTAAATCAATTTTAGCATTTTTAACTTTTTCTCTAACTTTTAATGATTGTCTAATACCTTTTTCATTTAAAACTGTTTCCATATTTCCTTGCATTATACTAGTTATATTTTCATTAGTTTCGCCATGTCTTAGAACATATATTTTCATAAATTATCCCTTAACCATTTATAGGTATTTTCTAATATTTGATATCTTAAATAAATTATTTTTTTATAAAATTTTTTTCTAGTATCTGACATACACATTATTTTATCGATAAATTCGTTAATTTTACTTATATTTATTTTTTTAAACATTCTTAATAATGCTTTATTTAAATCTTTGTTTTTTTTAGATTTAACATATAACATATAATTTATTTTTTTATTGTTTTCTTTAATACATGAATAAATATTTATACTTATATTTTTTAATTCTACTTCATTTAATTTTTCTATTTCAAAGTCATCTATCATAGGATTTAGGCAAGAACCACAATCATATATTGGAGAAAATTCTATCTTACCTGTTTGTTTATCTAGTAAAAATCCCCAATTGCCATTATGTCTATCTGTATTGCCAATTAAACTATCTATTATAAACATATCAAAAAACTTTTCTTTAATAGATATATTATCTATCATTTTATTTTGTTCAATTGCTTCCATAATATCTGATAATTCTGTATCTATTTTTTTATCTGGATTTGTACTTAATACTAAACTATCAAATTCATATAAAGTTTTTTCATCTGTTGTAAAGTCCTCACATCCACAAACTATTTTATTTTTTCCATTATAGTTATAATTTCCTAAAATGGTATTTTGAGTTCCAACTAATTTAAATATATGACTACCAACATATTCAGAAAAAGCATTATTTATATAAGATATATTTTTATTTTTTTCTTTAATAGGATCTGGAAATTTTACTAAATATTTATTATCATTATATATTAATGTTTTCTTTTTTTCAGAACCTTTATAATTATTCATTACTTCTATACAGTCAGTAAAATTTATCAATGTTTCCACCTCTAATTTTTATTTTTCATTGTTGGAAATAATAAAACATCTCTAATTGATTTTTGTTCTGTAAATAACATTACTAAACGGTCTATTCCATAACCTATACCACCTGCTGGAGGCATACCATATTCTAAAGCTTCAATAAAGTCATAATCAATATCATTAGCTTCATCGTTTCCTAATTCTTTTTCTTTTAATTGAGCTTCAAATCGTTCTAATTGATCAACTGGATCATTTAGTTCGGTATATGCATTAGCGCATTCATGACCTGATATAAATAGTTCAAAACGATCTACAAATCTTTGATCATTTGGATTTTTCTTAGTAAGTGGACTTATTTCAACTGGATGACCATATAAGAAGGTTGGTTGAATTAATGTTTCTTCCACATATTTTTCAAAGAATAAATTAATAATATGACCAACCGTTTTTTCATGTTCAGCCACTTCAACATTGTGTTCTTTAGCTAAATTTAAAGCTTCTTCTATATCCATTTGTTTGTTAAAATCAATTCCTGTTTTTTCTTTAATAGCATCAACCATACTAATCCTTTTCCATTTACCATCTAAGTTTATTTCATGACCTAAATAGTCAAACGTCATTTTACCGCATACTTCACGTGCAATAGTTTGATACATTTCTTCTGTTAAATCCATCATTCCATCTAAATCAGAATAAGCCATATAAGCTTCCATCATTGTAAATTCTGGATTATGTTGTGGATCCATTCCTTCATTTCTAAATGTTCTACCTATTTCATAAACTCTTTCCATACCACCAACCAATAATCTTTTTAGATTTAATTCTAATGCAATACGTAAATACATATCTAAATCTTGAGTATTGTGGTGGGTTGTAAATGGACGAGCACTGGCTCCTGTAAGAAGCGTTGTTAAAATAGGTGTTTCTACTTCAACAAATCCTTTACTATCTAAAAAGTTTTGAATTGTTCTTATTATTTTAGGACGCATAAAAGCTACTTTTCTTGATTCATCATTCATAATTAAATCTACATAACGTCTTCTATATCTTTCTTCTATATCTGTAAGACCATGAAATTTTTCAGGAAGGGGTCTTAACGCTTTAACTAAATGAGTATATTCTAGACATTTAATAGTTATTTCACCAGTTTTAGTCATCATAACTTTACCCGTAATCCCAACTATATCTCCTATATCAGCACTTTTAAACAAGTTATAATTATCTTCTCCAATATCATTAATAGAAATATATATTTGAATATTACCTAGTTTATCTTTAATTGAAAAGAAACTTGCTTTACCCATTTTTCTTATGAACATAATTCTTCCTGCTACTGTTACTTTTATATTTTCTGCTTCTAATTCTTCATGAGTTTTAGATGAGTATTTTTCCTTAATATTTGCTGAATAATCTGTTGCATCAAAACGATGTCCAAATGGATCAATTCCCATTTCCTTTATTTTTTGCATTTTTTCTCTTCGAACTAATTCTTGTTCTGTAAATTCTCTCATTTTTTTCACCCGTTTCTTATTTAATATAATACCATAAAAACACTAGTGATTACTAGTGCTTTTTTATTTTTTAAAGAGTTTTATATCTTCAAAAGAGTATTATTCTTAAAAAATTAAAAATAATAGTATTGTTAATATAGTAATGATTATCTAAAAGAATTTTAATTTAAATTAAGATTAAAAACAAATTTTATTTGGGAACTTTTATTACTGGTCTTATACCGTGATCATTTATACTTAAACTTGAATATAGAATTCCATTATTTTCTATATAATAATTATAGTTATTTGAATAAAAAGCTGATAAGTTATAATTTCCTTGTTGATTTTCAGTATTCTTACTAGATAAATTAGAAATTAAATATGAAGGGCAACTATACATAGAATTTGCACATCCTAATCTTTTTGCTTCTTTATAAGTTAACATTCTTGCTCTAACATTTTTTACTTCAATTGAATCATATCTATTTGCCCTACCATTTTATTAGTTGCATCATTAGTCATTTTTATATCATTCTCATTTAATTCTTTAGTAATACAATGCTTTCCATTTGTTATTGCAAGTTCTACTTTTTCTTCTTTAGTTATTTTCATATTTCCACTCCTTGGTTTAGATCCTTTTATATCTAAATCAATCGCTTCTTGAAATATAAATATTACATCTTCATTCATTCTATTTGTTTATAATAATTTATTGGTATAATAAAGTTCTGCTGCTTTTATTACTCCATATGCGGAATCTTTAAATGCACTTCTATTTGCTTTTTCTATAATATTCATAATAACTGATACTGTTTTATACATAGTATTATTAAAACTAATAACTCTATTAAAGTAAAACCCAATGTTGTGATTTTTTTATTTTTCAACGTATTATTCTACACTTATATTCCTCCAAATTACTTATATTCCTATGATTTTTTATTCAAATTATGTTTTTAACACTGATTTTAACAATCATCTATTAAATTTCAATATTTTGTTATTAAAACCATAGCATTGAAATATTCTATATTTTAAATCCTCTATTTTGCATATTATAGCACATATTTAAATTAAGGGCTAAAATTATTGTATAAATTTTCAAAATATAAAATCAAAATAATTAATTAAAAGTTAATAAAAGTGGTTAAAAAAAAATAACACCTATTGTTACTTAATAAAAGCCATTAATTATTAAAGATACACATAATGTACGAAGTAAGATATATCTTTTTTCATTTTTATAATTTAGCAAATCAATTATAAATTTCTTAAAAAATTCCTAAAGAGAAATCTAGGAATTTATTTCATAAAAAGGTCAAAACCACAGATGGATTTACTATAAGATAATTTTTTAAAAAGAAATGGTTTTTACACTTTTTTTACACAACAAATTTTAAACATTTAAAATTAATTTATGATTTTTCTCTACATTAATTACTTTTGTTTTAGTTACTTTATCATGAATTCCCAAATGTTTTTCATCCTTTATAATCATAATAACACTAGCTATTATAATAATTATTTGAACTATAGATAATATAGTAGTTATAATAAAATAAATTAAAGCTGGCATTATGTATAAAGTTATTAAACCTATTATCATCAGAGCTAGTCCATTTATAATTATATTTCTTATTATTAAGTCTTTTAATTCTAAGCTTCCTTCTTCTTTATCTACTTTAATTTTTATTAATCTTTTTCCTAATGTTTGTCCATTAAAAAAATAAGGTATTATTATAAAATAAAATACTACAAAAATAATATTAACTATAATATAAATTATTTTATCTTTGTCTGATTTCTGAGTTATCTTAGAATATTCATTAACATAATTAAATGTACTTATTTCATGGTTTAAAAATTGTTCATTTAAATCGTCTAATTTTATATTGTCTTTTTTAATATTATTATTTTCAGGAACTATTTTACAAGCTATAACTAAAACTATTCCTAAAATTAAAATATCAATAAGATAGGATAGTAATCTTTTAATAAATTTTGCTTCCATATTTTCTCCTCATTTACATTTTTCTGCTAATTCTATCAACGCTTTCTTTACATAATAATCATTATTTTTAATTGGAATATTATACTTTGATATAACTTTTTTCATTTCTTCTACTGTTTCATATTTTTTATCTATATAATTACAGATTTCTTCTATTTCAATATAAATATGTTTATTATTTACAATTTGTACTGAAAGTTCATCTGTACCATTAGAATATGCAATAAAATGATCGTGAATTCTTATTAATTCTTCATAATTAATTGCCTCTAATAATGTTTTAGCGCTTTTTATACTTTCTACTTTACAATATACTTTACCTTCATTGACAATTTCTTGTTTTTCATTATATTCTTTATTTTTATATTCAATTAATCTTATTTCTTCATCTTTAGTTTTAATATTTCTAATTAATAAACAATGTTTTAATAATTCTAACTTATCTTGAATATTTTTACAGTTTTTATCTAACATATATATATCTTTTATCAAACACTCTCCAACAATTTCAAAGCTATATTTTCTTAACTTATCATCTAATTCATCTAAAGTACAATCTATTTCAACAGTTATTTCTTTTTCATACTTCATAAACTTTCCTCCATATAATCTTTAGTAAAATTATCTAATAAATTTATTAACTCATTAATAGTTTTAACTCTAAATATTTTTTGTTTAAGCTTAGAACTATTATTTATTCCTTTTAAATAATAAGCTATATGATTTCTTATTTCTAATAAAGCCAAATGCTCATCTTTAGTTTCTTCTAAAAGTTTAACATGCCCTTTTATCATTTCTAATTTTTCAGTAACAGTTATTTCTTTAGGTTCAATTCCTTTATTTAAATAATTGACACAATCTTTGATTAACCAAGGGTTTCCAATTAAAGCTCTTCCTATCATAATTGCATCACAACCTGTTTCATCTATCATTTTTTTAGCATCATAACAATTTTTAATATCACCATTGCCTATTACAGAAATATTTACATTTTCTTTTATTTCTTTAATAATATTCCAATCAGATACTCCACTATATCCTTGTGATCTAGTCCTAGGGTGAATTGTAATAGCACTTGCCTTTGCTTCTTCAATTTTTTTAGCAACTTCTAAAGCATTAATACTATCAAAGTCCCAACCACTTCTTATTTTTACAGTAACTGGAACATTTACACTTTTAACCACTTCTCTAACTATCTCATATACTTTATTTGGATCTTTTAATAAACTGCTTCCAGCATTAGATCTAAGAGCAACTTTTGGTACAGGACATCCCATATTAATATCTATAAAACTAACAGGATAAAGATTAGTCAATATTGAGGCAGCTTCTGCCATTGTTTTAGGATTAGATCCAAATATTTGAATACCAATAGGTATTTTTAAGTTTTCAATTCCCTTTAACATATCAAATGTTTTTTTATTTTTTCTAACTACTGCTTCAGCACTTATTAACTCAGTAATAGCACATCCAACACCAAAATTTTCAGCTATTTTCATATAAGCGGGATTAGATATACCTGCCATAGGTGCTAGTACAACTGGATTATTTATTTCTATATTACCTATTTTAAAATTCATAATATCACGTCCTGAAATGTTTTAAAATCTAATTTATTATATCATTACTTTTAAAGTTATCGCAATAACTTTTCTATAATCAAATTATTTTTAATTAATTTATCGCAGGACTTGCAATAATAATCATAAAATAGTATAATTATTTAGTAGCAAACCTTGCAAAAATCAAGAAATCTTGTTATACTTAAATAGTAGTAGGTGATCATTATGAGTAAAAGCAAAAAGTTTAGAGTAATATCTCTTTTTTCAGGGGCTGGAGGAATGGATTTAGGATTTATCAATGCTGGATTTGAAATTGTATGGGCTAATGATTTTTTCAAAGAAGCTGTTGAATCTTATAAAAAGAATGTTGATGATAAAATTGTATATGGTGATATAACTAAAATTGATAGTAGTGAAATGCCTGATGATATAGATTTGGTAATTGGTGGATTTCCATGTCAAGGTTTTTCAATCGCTAATAGCAAAAGAAGTATGAAAGACGAAAGAAACTTTTTATATAAAGAAATGTTAAGGGTAATAAGAGATAAAAATCCTAAGTTTTTTGTTGCTGAAAATGTAAAAGGAATTCTTTCAATGAAAAAAGGTAAAGTAATAGAAATGATAAAAAAAGATTTTAGAAAATTAGGATATGTAGTAGATGCTGAGGTTTTAAATGCTGCTGAATATGGTGTTCCTCAAGCAAGAGAAAGAGTAGTAATTATTGGTAATAGAATTGGTGTTAAAAATCCATATCCTAAACCAACTCATTGGGTAGATAGTAAAAAATATAAAACTAAAAAGAATTTAAAAAAACCTGTAACAGTAAAAGAAACAATCGGTTTTTTAAGTGATGTTAGACTTAGTGATAAACCAATAACTTTGGATAATGGAATGGTTATTTATAATCATATGGCTTCAACTAATGTATATGATAAATTTTGGGGTAGAAAATATAAAGTAAAACAAGAAAATATTTGTGATTATTTAAAAATGTGGAGAGATAAAGCTGGATACACTACTAAAAAAGTTGATGAGCATTTTGGATATAAATATACAGCTGGACACTGGTTTAGAAAAGATAATCATTCTGGCAGTATTCCTAAACCTTCTGATTGGTGGGAATTAAAAAAAATATTAGGTTTTGATAATAAATATGATAAAAAAGTAACAACTATGGTTGAAAAAGAAATTAAGTTTGAACAATCATTAAGAATTACTAATTGGGATAGACCTAGTGACACAATAACTGCTACTAGTCCTGAAATACATGTTAATAGAGAAAGGAGATTGAGCGCTAGAGAATGCGCAATGTTACAAACATTCCCTATGGATTATCAATTTGTAGGAAGTTTAAATGTAGTATATAGACAAATCGGAAATGCTGTTCCAGTAAAACTTGCTGAACAGATAGCTAAAAATATTTATGAAGTATTAAAAAATGAAGATGATTGAGTGTGTATAGAAATCTGTGTAAATGATATCTATCCATGAACAGAGGTAAG
>CANSFI010000017.1 GCA_947646095.1 uncultured Mycoplasmatota bacterium | reverse complement strand
AGCATAACCTCCACAAAAATCTAATGCACAGTCATACCATATTCTAGATAATTTTTTTCCTTCTTTATCTATAAAATTATATTTCTTATTTTTTTTTACTACAGCATAACCTCCATGAAAATCAGAAGCTCTATCATACCATATACCACTAATAAGTCTGCCTTGCTTATTTATAAAGTTATCACCTGCTTTGAAATATACTTTAGCACACCCTTCTTGAAAATTCTTTGTTAAACCATAATCTAAATTTAGAGTGATTTCTTCTTTTAAATCTTTAAAATCATATTTAGGTTTTTTATCAAAAAGTAAGATAATACTCTCTTCTTCTGTATCTTCTTTTAATTTACCATTAATAATTTTTTCAATAAATTTATTCCCACTATCTACATCAAAAATACTTTCTAAATATTTTTTATATTCTTCTTTTATTAGTTCTTCTAACATAATATCACCTTTGAATAGGTTTTATTATAATATAAATATTTATTTTAAACAAGAAAAAAGACTTAATTTCTTAAATCTTATTAATAGTTTTAACTTTATTTAATTCTTCATTTAAATTAATATTATCTGTAAAATCAAATATACAATCATTAAATATAGAGTTAGTAGTATTAACTCCTTCAAAATTTTTATTAGTAAAATTAAGTCCACTATAGTTTCCATTACTCATATCTTTATTATATACTGTTTGAGGATTTATATTAGCATTTGTATAAGATAAGTCTATTCCACTTATTTTAACATTAGTAAATGATATTAGTGTTAAATCAAAGTATCTTAAAAAATTAATCTGTAAAAACAATGGATTTATTTCTAGATGATCATTCATTTTTATAAATAACATTTCCTCTGATATATACATTTTTTTGATTTCTACATTAGGATTATCTAATTGTTCTAACTCTTTTTGTATATTTAAAAAATTTGTAAAACTGTTTAATAAAGTTTCAGCTGAACTGTTTAATCTATCATTAAGTTCTTTTATTTTTTCTAATCTTTGTTCTTCTTTTTTTATAGAAAATTTAGCTAGTATTTTTTTTATATTTTCTAATTCTTGTTTTTTATTATCTATATTTGATTTTTCTACTTTACCTAAAGCATTTTCATAAAATTCGCCATTTAAGTATTTATCTTTAAATTCCTCTATTTCTAATATTTCTTCTATATTATCTTTTAATTCTAAACTACTACTTACTTTTATTCCTGTAACCTCAACAAGTTCATCTGTTATAAAATAAGTATGACCTTCAAATTCTAAATAGTTTTTACCATATTTTATTTCTTTATTTGAAATAAAAGTATAATCATTTTTAGATTTACTATATAAATAATATTTTTCTTCATTTTTACAAAGGATAAAGTTATTATAGTTATAAACTGGTTCATATTTTAGTTTATAAGTTATATTATCATCATTATATTCAAAAGAGAAAAAGTTATTTTTTACTTTTTTAGAATCAATAATTGCTTTCCATTTTAACTTTAAAATATCTTCTTCTTTTATTTTTTCATTTGAATTAGAAAGCATTATAATATCATTATAATCATCTAATAAATAAACTGTATTACCATTTTGCATTATTTTATATCCATTATTATAAAGAAATACTATATTTATTGTATCATCAATTGGTGCAGAATTATAATTAATTTGGAATTTAGAACCAAAATTCCATTCATCTAATAATAGTTCTCCTCTTTTATTAATAAAATTATACCCCATTTTTGAACTGAAGGGCTGTTTTTTCCCTACTCGTGCTATACCACAAGAGAAAAGATCAGCATAATCATACCATTTTTTAGATATCAAATCACCTTCAGTATTTATAAAATTATACTTGTTATTTATTTTTACCCAAGCACGTTTTTCATAAAAATTGCCTACTTCGTCATAATAATCATTAGATATAAAATTTCCTTCCTTATTTATAAACCTCCATTTATTATCTTCTTTTATAGCAGCATATCCATTATGAAAAGTTTTAACAGTATAATAAAATTTTTTCAATAACAAATTTCCATTAATATCAACAAAATTATATTTACCAATATGATTTTCTACTATAGTATATCCATCATTAAATACACATTTGTAAAAATATTGATTTTTTAAGAGTAATTCTTCTTTTGAATTGATATAATTAAGACCATTATTATTTCTAATAATAGTATATCCGTCATGAAAATTACTCGCATGAATATACCAATTTCGAAATATTAATTTTCCCTTTTTATCTATAAAATTACATTTTTTATTTTGTTCTATTTGAGCATACCCCTCATAAAAACTTAGCATATTATCACAAAATATCCAATTTCTAGATAATAAGTTTCCATTAGTATCAATAAAGTTCCATTTATTATTTTTTTTAACAACAGCGTACCCTTCACTAAAATTATCAGCATAATCATACCATTCTTCTGATAACAATTTTCCTGTTTTGTCTATAAAATTATAACCTTTAGATTTATCATATATTCTAGCATATCCATCATAAAAACTGTATAATTGGTCACAATCAATTCCTTCTTTTAAAATTAAATTATGGCTTTTATCAATAAAATTCCATTTATTGTTTTTTTTGACTATAGCATAGCCATTACAAAAGTTTTCAGTTTCTTCGTAGTATTGATTAGACGCTAATTCGATATTTGTATTAATAAAATACCACTTATTATTAATTTTTACTTGAGCATAACCTTCACTAAAATGCCAAGCATAATCATAGTAACCAACTTCTTGTAATTTTAGATTGACAAAACCATATTTGCCTTCCTTTTTAAATCTAGCATGGCCATTAAAAAAAGGACCTACTGTTTCATCATACTTTTCATAACTTTCTGCAATTATATTACCTTCTGTATCAATAACAACATTTTTATTACCGATTCTACCTGTAGCATAGCCTTCACTAAATCTTTTTGCATAATTCAACCATTCTTCTAATAATTGATTACCTTCTTTATCTATAAAATTCCATTTATTATTTATCATAAATGAAGCATAACCTTCACTAAAATCATCAGCATAATCTAACCATTTATCTAATAATAAATTACCTTCCTTATCTATAAAATTATATTTGTTATAATCATTATCATTTTCAATTACTGCAAGTCCACAAGAAAAATTTCGTAAATTAAAATTATCAGGTTTCAATTTTATTGCTTTGACTAGTTGCAGAAAAAATATAGGCGGTTTTTTATCAAATCTAATATTATGATAAAAACAATCGTTATTATTTTGATCTAATTTATTACTAATAATTTTTTCAATAAATTCATTTTCTTTATCTACTTCAAAAATACTTTCTAAATATTTTTTATATTCTTCTTTTATTAATTCTTCTAACATAGTATCACCCTTTAATAGGCTTTATTATAATATAAATATTTATTTTAAACAAGAAAAAAGACTTAATTTCTTAAATCTTATTAATAGTTTTAACTTTATTTAATTCTTCATTTAAATTAATATTATCTGTAAAATCAAATATACAATCATTAAATATAGAGTTAGTAGTATTAACTCCTTCAAAATTTTTATTAGTAAAATTAAGTCCACTATAGTTTCCATTACTCATATCTTTATTATATACTGTTTGAGGATTTATATTAACATTTGTATAAGATAAGTCTATTCCACTTACTTTAACATTATCAAATGATATGAATGCTAAATCAAAGTATCTAAGGATATTACTTTGTAAAAATTCTGGTCTTATTTCTAAATGTTCATCTACTTTTATAAATAACATTTCTTCTGATATACGTTCTTTAATTTTTGTATTACTATTTTTTGAAACTTGCAATTTATTTTGAAAATTTGAAGATTTTTTTACAAAAACATCTAAAGAATTCGCTAATTCTTTCTCTAGCGTTTCTAATTCTTTTACTTTTAATTCTTCTTGTTGTTTAGCTTTCCCTATTAATTTTTGTTTTAATTCTTCCATTTGTTGTTTTTTATCATCTTCATTTGATTTTTCTATTTTTTTCATTGCATCTTCATAAAACTCTTTAGTTAAAAACTTATCTTCAAATTCTTCTAATTCTAATTCTAATACTTCATCTATATTTTCTTTTAATTCTAGACTATTATTTACATTAATTCCTGTAACATCAATAAGTTTATCTATTAAAAAGTAAGTTTTACCTTCAAATTCTAGATAGTTTCTACCATATTTTATTTCTTTATTTGAAATTAATATATATTTTTTATTATTTTTATCATATAAATAGTATTTTGTATTTTTTTTACAAAGAATAAAATTATTGTAATTAAAAATTGGTTCATATTTTAATTTATAAGTCATTTCATCAATTTTATATTCATAAAACAAAAATTTCTTTTCAATAGATTCTTTAGTTAAATATCTCCAACATAAATTTGGAATATCTGACTCAAACAATCTATTCATTAAAATTTCAGCTTGCATTATAATATCATTGTATTCATCTAATAGATAAGCCATATTATTACTTTCAAGAACTTTATAGCCATCACTATAAATAAATGTTGTAGGTGATAAATCAGGAACTTTTTCTCCTAGCAAATTTATATACATATTTTGATCAATTTCATAAACATATCCCCTGTCAAGATGATTATAAAATGTTGATTTAGTCCATTCTTTTAAAAGAAAGTTACCTCTTTTATCGAGGATATTATATTCGAATATCTTTGACTCATTTAAATCAGCTACTATAGCATAACCATTACAAAAATCATCTGCCCTAAAATAATTTTTTTCTAATAACAAATTACCATTTTTATCTATAAAATTATAACCAGCATAAGGCACATTACCGAAACGTACTCTAGCATATCCTTCATGGAAACTCGAAGCATCACTATACCAGTTGTCTGAAATTAAATTTCCTTCTTTATCTATAAAATTATAACGTTTAGTTCTAGTTTCATCATATACTAGAGCAAATCCTTCTGAAAAATGAAACACTATACAGTTATTTAAAACAGTTTTATTTTTATTTAATTCATCATCATTCGTTTCTTTTCTCTTATTGTCGATAATACTTTCAATAAATTTATTTTCTTTATCTACATCAAAAATACTTTCTAAATATTTTTTGTATTCTTCTTTTATTAATTCTTCTAACATAGTATCACCCTTAAATAAGCTTTATTATAATATAAATATTTATTTTAGACAATATATTATATTAAATTTAAGATCAAAAAAAAGAAACTAATTTCTTTTTAAATATATTTTTCAGCATTTCCTTTATATAAAGAAACTATAACCCATATTTCTAAATATAACATCATTACTATAAACATAATCCATCCAATAATAGGTATAATTAAACATAAAATCCATATATAAGGTGAAAGATATATTTCTTTACCTGGAACTTCTAATTTAGCGGCTGATTGTACTAATAATTCAATATTGAATACTGCTATCATTATTGTAAATGGAAAAATAAAGCATAGAAAACCTAATAACCAATTTTTCCAATTAGCATACCAAGCATTAGAATCAAAACAATCAAGTAAAGCACCTAATACTATTACACTACTACCTCCAGATGTTAAAGTAATAAGTAACCAAATCCACCAATTTTCACGTTTTAATAAATTCATAAAGACCTCCTTATTTATTTTTTACTTCTTCTTTTAATTTATACAAAATATTTAAAGCTTCCATTGGAGTTATTTCTAAAGGATTGATTTTTTCTATTTCCTCTTCTACAATACTTTTTTTAGGAATCAAATCTTCGATAGGAAGTTCTTCTTGTATTTTAATATCTCTTTTTCTTTCAGTATTTTCATAAATTTTTAATATTTGATCTGCTCTTTTTATAAGTTCATTTGGAAGTTTAGCTAGTTTAGCGACATAAATTCCATAACTACGATCGACACTACCATTTTTTATTTTGTGTAAAAAAGTTATGTTGCCATTTTCTTCATAAGCACTGACATGAATATTTTTAAGATTACTTAAATTATCTTCTAAATCAGTTAGTTCATGATAATGGGTAGAAAAGAATGTTTTAGCTTTAATATGTTCATGAATATATTCGATAATAGATTGCGCTAAAGCCATACCATCAAATGTGGCTGTTCCTCTTCCTAATTCATCAAATAAAATTAAACTATTACTAGTAGCATTACTAATAGCATTGTTTGCTTCAGTCATTTCTACCATGAAAGTTGATTCACCACTAACTAAATCATCACTAGCACCAATTCTTGTAAATATTTGATCGAAAATAGGTAAAGTAGCGCTATTTGCTGGAACAAAACATCCTATTTGTGCCATTATAACAGTTATGGCCATTTGCCTCATATAAGTTGATTTACCAGCCATATTAGGACCAGTTATAAGTAATATGTTTGTATTTTCATCCATAATAATATCATTAGGAACATATTCACCAGTCATTACTTTTTCTATTACAGGGTGTCTATCATCAATTATTTTTACAATTCTTTCATCTATTAATTTAGGTCTGACATAATTGTTATTTTCACTAACAGTTGTGAAGGAAGCTAATACATCTATTTCACTTATTACTTTAGATATTTCTTGAAGACGAGGAATATATTCTTTTATTTTTTCTCTAATACTTACAAATAATTGATATTCAAGTTCAACTATTTTTTCTTCAGCATTCAAAATTAAAGCTTCTTTTTCTTTTAATATGGGACTTATATATCTTTCGCAATTGCTCAGGGTCTGTTTCCTTTCATATCCATATTCTTCTTTTACTAAAGAAGCATTTCCTTTTGATATTTCGATATAATAACCAAAAACTTTATTGTAGCCAACTTTTAAATTTTTGATACCTGTTTTTTCTCTTTCTTCTGATTCAAATCTAGCTACAAAATCTTTACCACCTTTTCTTAAAGATTTTAATTCATCTAATTCACTATTATAACCTTCTTTAATTAAATAGCCTTCTTTAATTCCAATTGGTGGATTTTCATATATACTTTCTTCTAATAAATTATATAGTTCATCTATTGGATTAAAAGTATGATAAAAGTTTATTTTATCGATTATTTCTTTTATATTAGGTAATACTTTTAAAGACTTTTTAAGTTGTAATAAATCTCTAGCATTCGCACTTCCATAGGCAATTCTACCACTCAAACGTTCTAAGTCATATACTTCATATAAATAGTTTTGTAATTCTTCTTTTAAGATAAATTCTTTTAATAACGTTTCAACTACATCATATCTTTTATTTATTTCATCTTTATCTATTAAAGGATTTTCTAACATATTTTTAAGCATACGAGAACCCATAGCTGTTTTTGTTTTATCAAGTAACCAAATTAAAGAGAAATTTCTTTCTTTTAATCTCAATGTTTCTGTTAATTCTAAATTTCTTTTAGTATGAATATCCATTTTTAAATATTTATTATTTTCTTTTATAATAGCTTTTTGAAGATGTGATAAATTTCTTTTTTGTGTTTCTTTTATATATGTAAGTAAATGTTTAATTGTTTCTATATATCTTATATCTTCTATATCTTCATATATATAATTATATTCTTTTATATCTTCAATATTATTAGTAATTGTTATAGTAATTCTAAATTGATTTTTTAATATATTATAAATACTTTTATCAACTTTATCAGTCATTATAATTTCCTTGATATTGTTACTTACTATTTCACTTACTAATTTAGTTATATTATATTCTATTAAAGTAACATATATAATGCCTGTTGATACATCCATATAAGATAAACCATAAGCATGATTAAAATCAACTATATTACCAATATAATTAAAATCATTCTCTTTTAAAGAATCATTATCTATAACAGTTCCAATACTAACTATTTGAGTTAAATCTCTTTTGACAATTCCTTTAACATTTTTAGGATCTTCCATCTGTTCACAAATACCTACTTTATAACCTTTTTCTGTTAATTTTTCTATATATATATTAGCTGCATGATGTGGAACTCCACACATTGGAATTCTTTCATCAAGTCCAGCATTCTTACCTGTTAAAGTTAGCTCTAATTCTCTAGATGCAATTATAGCATCTTCAAAAAACATTTCATAAAAATCACCTAATCGAAAAAATATTATTACATCAGGATTAGCATCTTTAATTTCTAGGTATTGTTGCATCATTGGTGTAACCTTGCTTCTGTCTACTTCACTACGTTTCATAAAACCACCTGTTATTATTTTATCAAAAAAAGGACTTTAAGTCCATAAATGATTTACTTTATTAATAAGTATATAAAATTAATGCAATCTTTTATTTTAATTTATTTTTATATAAGGAATATTATTCTGTTTACCATATACTTGAGATGGAAATTCAACTAGTTCTCTAAGTAATTCTAAATCTACTATTTGTGTATTTATTCCACAATTAGCTATACTTGTTTTTCTTAATCCCTGTTTAATACTATAACTAGCATTCTTTAAAACTAATTTTATCATTTTATAATTATTTAATATCTCCATCAGTAATTAATTGATAATTTAATAAATTTGATTTATTACCTATTTCTAATTGCTGATATAATAAATATTCACAATTAGGATTAATCTTATAAATTCTAGTTTTATATATATTAAACTGTTGAAATTTTGAGTTTTCTAATTTGTGCAGGATTTTATTTTCTGCTTTATAAATACTAGTTAATTCATCTACTAATATTTGCATTTTTATCTTTCCGCTTTTACTTAAATAACGTTCACAATATAATACTATATTATCATCTATATAATCATACTCATCTAAAAAAACAAACTTATTTCTTTATCGTTAGATATGCTATATTCATCATTGGTAAATTTTTTAATACCTTTGTGTAAATTAACTTTCCCATTTAATAATTCTATATCTTGAAAAAGTTTTTTAAAATCTTTATTGCAATAATAAAAATATAGTTTTTTTTCTAAATCTTCAATATTTAATTTATAAACTCTCTTTTTACATAATAAAGTAAAAAGAGTAAAGACAAAATCTTCTTCTGTAAATTGCTTTTCATTTGTTTTTAGCATTTTTAATTCTCCTCATCTTATATTTTAACATATCGTTTTTCTTTTTGTAATCTTTCACTTTTTAAAAGTTGATTATTAGGTTTTTTTAACATATTTTTCATTTTAGGAATTAAACTTCCATAAAATTTTATTGATTGTTCTTTAGTTAACTTGCCAGAACGCAATTTAATTAAATTTAGTTCATCATCAGATAATTTTTGCAACATTGTATCTATCTCTTCCTTAGTATTTTGATCAAAATATTGATAAATTGTTTCTAGAGTTAACATTGGTTTTTTAGTTATAGATTTATATTGTCCCTTCGTTGAACATTTATTATTACCCAGTTGATAAGATTCTAGATTTTTTAATGCTTCAATTGGATTTTCTGTGTAATCAACTAAATATTTAGTATATTTACAATCTCTAAGTTTTCTCAATGCTTTAGTCTCTATTTGTCGTATACGTTCTAGTGATAAATTAAATATTTTACTTACTTGTTCTAGTGTCATAGGATTATTTTTAAATCCAAATCTAAGTATTAAAACTTCAATTTCTCTATCTTTTAAATTGCTTTCTTTAAATAATTTATATATTTGTTCTGATAACATATTTTTAATAACTATATCTTCTAGTGACATTTCTTCTAATGAAATAAATTTTTCTACTTCTGTATCTGTTTTATCATCATTAGATATTAAATAATTCAAACTAATAGTATCTATTTTAATTTGTTCTAATCCTTCAACTTTAGAAATAGATATATTCATTTTTTGTGCGACTTCTTCGTTAGTTGGTTTTCTATAATCTGTACTTAAAGAAGCTACTATTGCCTTATACTTAACAAAAGTTTCATATTCCTGTATTGGCATTGTAATATTGTTGTTTTTTCTAGCAAATGATCTTTTTATTTCCTTTTCAATTATAGTACCAGCATATGAAGAAAATTTACCTCTATTTATATCATAGTTTTCTACTGCTTTTATAAGACCTAAATTCCCTTCTTGAATTAAATCTAAAAAATCAATTCCTCTATTTAAATATTTTTTAGCAATAGTAACTACTAATCTTAAATTGCCTTCTATAAATTTCTTTTTAGCACTTTCATCGCCTTGATTAATTTTTAAAATTAATTCATGTTCTTGTTCTAGTGTTAATAAAGGTATTCTTCCTATTTCATCTAAATATAATTTAAGAGCTTCTAACTGACTATTTTCTAAATTATTAAGCATAAATAGTTCCTCCTATATTTTTTATTTTAGTTCTTAATAACCATTTATTTTTTTGTTTTTCTTTTTGATTTAGAATACTCTTTTTGAAAATATTCTAGATTTTTTAATGCTTCGATTGGATTTTCTGTGTAATCAACTAAATATTTAGTTTCTTTAAATTTTCTAAATTTTTTTAATGCTTGTTTTTCTATTTGCCTAACACGAGTACTAGTTACACCAAGTACTTTTCCTATACCCTCTTTACTCATTGGATTACCCTCGAAACCAAATCTAAGTAATACAAATTTATATTCTTGATTAGTTAAATTGCAATCATTAAATAGTTTATAAAGTTGTTCTGATAATAAGTTATTGATAGCCATTTCTTCCGTTGATATTTCATCATCTGACATAATTTTTTTTGTTCCTATTTCGTCTCCATCTTCACTATAAATAATTTGGTTTAAACTGATTGTATTTATTTTGATTTTTTCTAATTCTTCAACTTTAGAAATAGATATATTCATTTTTTGTGCGACTTCTTCGTTAGTTGGTTTTCTATAATCTGTACTTAAAGAAGCTACTATTGCCTTATACTTAACAAAAGTTTCATATTCCTGTATTGGCATTGTAATATTGTTGTTTTTTCTAGCAAATGATCTTTTTATTTCCTTTTCAATTATAGTACCAGCATATGAAGAAAATTTACCTCTATTTATATCATAGTTTTCTACTGCTTTTATAAGACCTAAATTCCCTTCTTGAATTAAATCTAGAAACAACATACCTCTACCTACATATTTTTTAGCAATTGATACTACTAATCTTAAATTACTTTCCATAAGTTTCTTTTTAGCACTTCCATCACCTTGATTAATTTTTAAAACCAATTCTTTTTCCTGTTCTGGTGTTAATAAAGGTATTCTTCCTATTTCATCCAAGTACAATTGATTAATTTCTAATTGCTCTTCTTTTGACTTTGTTTTCATTCTATTCCCCCTATATAGATATTTATTATAATTTATTTTTTAAATAATTTAATGCATCATCAATAGTAGATACTCCTACTATTTTAATTTTATAATTGTTTTTTCTTTTTAATTCCATAGCCTCTTTATAGTTTTCTCCATTAGGTACTAAAAATATTTCTGCTTTATTTTTAACAGCACCTTTTATTTTATATTTAACTCCTCCAATAGATCCAACGTTTCCTGCTTCATCTATAGTTCCTGTTCCTACTATTTTTTTACCATGAGTTATATCTTCTTCAGTTAAATAGTTATAAATAGATAAAGCTGTCATTAATCCTCCTGAAGGACCTGATTCTGATTTTTTAAATTTTAGTTCTACTTTAGGAATTGTTTCAATTTCTTTTTTTTCTGTTATCATTACTCCAATTATAATTCTATTATCTTCTTTTATAAGTTTAGCATATTTTTCATCTTCTTTATTTTTGTTTATGACTTTTATAGTTATTTCATCATCTTCATTTTTTCCTTTTAAAATTTCACTTACTTCTTCAGTAGTAGTAATAGGTATATTATCAATACTTACTATTTCATCACCTACTTTAAGATTAGTTTTAGAATTTTCATCTACATATGTGATAACTAAAGATGAAGATGTTACTTCAACATTTTTACCAGCTTTTTTAAATCCTACTATAATAGCATTATTAATAGAGTCTTGTAAAAGTAAGTGATCTCTAAAATAAGCTTCTTCCATAGATTCATTTTCATATGTTAAATCTTCTTCTTTTAAAACATCCCAATCTTTATTAAAATAACTAAATATTAATGTAGGAATAGTTGCTTTTATTTCAGTAACATAAGCCATATTAAGACTACCCTTTGCTTCGTAACTATTTTTTATAGATACTCTATCCATAACATTAATAAGACCGCCAGGAGTATTTATATAATATGGAAATTTTATTGTAAATAATGAAACACATATAATAAAAAATAATATATATTTATAATTTATTCTTAAAAATTTTTTAATACTTTCATATAATTTATTAAACATAGGATCATTCCTTTCAATATAGAATATATGGTGATAAAATGAAAAAAATTAGTATTAGTGTTATTATGATGGTAATTTTATTATTTTTTGGTAGTCAAATATTAACTGAATCAAAAAGTATTTTAGCATCTGTATCTTTTTCAATTAATATTTGGAAAAATAATATTTTTCCTTCTCTTTTTCCCTTTTTTGTTTTATCAGAATTGTTAATTAATTATGGTTTAGTTGAATTTTTAAGTGAACTTTTTAAACCCGTTATGAATCATTTGTTTAAAGTAAAAGGTGTTTGTGCATTCATATTCATAATGAGTATTATATCAGGAATTCCATCAAATGCCAAGTATATAAGAGAGTTATATTTAAATGGTGATATAGATTCAAATGAAGCTTCTAAGATGCTTATGTTTACACATTTCTCTAATCCTTTATTTATTTTAGGTACTGTTTCTATATTATTTTTAAATAATAAAGAAGTTGGGATTTTAATTTTAATTTGTCATTATATTACTAATATTATAATTGGTATTTTATTTAGAAACTACTGTCCTACTAACGAAAAAGTTAGTAAGATTAGTTTAAAAAGAGCTATTATAAATATGCATAATAAAAGAATTAGTAATAATAGTAGTTTTGGTACTATTTTAACTAATTCTTTAATAAATGCTATAAATACTTTATTATTAGTTTTAGGTGTTGTTACTTTTTTCTTAGTTATTACAACTATTATTGATCATAATATTAATTTAAATAGTTATTATCAAAGTATATTAAATGGTATATTAGAAATGACTCAAGGTTTAAAATATATTAGTGAATTAGATATTCCTTTAAAAATTAAATCTATTATTTCTACTATGATTATTTCTTTTGGTGGTTTAAGTGGTCATATGCAAGTAATGGGAATATTAAGTGATACTGATATTAAATACTTGCCATTTTTAACTGCTAGAATTATTCATGCTTTAATATCATCATTATTAATTTATTTTTTGTTTGATTTTTGGGTATATATGTTATAGACTTTTAGATATTTTTATAACTGGGCGGACTCCTCCATTGAAGCTATAGCTAACGCCACCGATGGCGACATCCCCATCGTACACACCAAAGCCTTCACTGGAGCTATCGGAGCTCGCAGTTGATAACCAATACATATATGATTGTTCTTTTGTATTTGATTCACTTAGATTTTCATATAAATATTTTGGCATTGTCATTGGTTGGTTTTTATTTTCGAAATCTAGTACTATTAAATCTTCTATATCTGATAATTTTGGTAGTCTTGCTCTTACATTGGTTCTTTTAATTGGTTGGTACATTGCTTTTGAATCACTTTCTTGTTCAAATTTTGATGGTTTATCATCTTCTAATGTATAATCATATGTTGGTATATTTGTCCATTCTTTTGTTTGGTCTTCTAAATAGTTTAGGGCAGTTATTGGTCCCATATCATTTGCACCACTACGATTATGAGAAGGCCAATTTGTTCCTCCAATGTCTTTATAATCCCAGTTTGTTATCCAATCAACTCCATCACCTATATTTTTATTCATTAGTAATGTTAGTTCTCCATTTGTATCATCTATTACATAGAAATCATAGTTTTCTGTATCATTTACTTTTACATTTAGCTTTGTTCCCTTTTCACATATTCCATTTGTTATAGCTAATTCTATTTTTCCTTCTTTTGTTACTTTCATATTTCCACTCTTTGGTCTTGATCCTTTTATATCTAGTCCTGTTGCATCTGGAAATGTGAATGTTATATCATTTGTCATTCCCTCAGTAGTTAATAATTTATCTGCATAATGTAATTCTCCTGCTTTTATTATTCCATAGGCTGAATCTTTAAATGCACTCTTATTAGCTCTTTCTATTATATTCATTATTACTGGTACTGTAATTAGGGCTATTATAGATAGTATTATTATTACAGCGAGTAATTCTATAAGTGTAAATCCTTTCTTTTTCATTTTTTAATTCTCCTATCTTTATTAATTATAAATTATTTTTATAAATAAAGTATTTTATAATATAAATATTTTAATTTGTAACGCTTATTAAAGTTATTTTAACAACTCCATTACCACTATGACCAGTTTCATTAGAACCATTTGCAGAAGGAAATGATTTACTTCCATCATAAGTGGTACAGTTTAACATAGAGCCACAATATCCACTACCTCCAGCACCAGAGCCATAACGAACTCCGCCGCCACCACCGTAGTAGCCAGCTCCACCGCCACCTCCTCCATAAGTATCAGAGTAACTTCCTCCATTTCCACCAATTCCTAAAGATCCAGCTGTAGGATTAGAAGTTATATTAGTGTTATAAGTAGCATGTGCTCCTCCATTTGAAGATGTCCCAGGACTACCATTATAAGAGATTGTTGAATAAGAACCAATTAAACCATTAATTCCACCACCTGCTCCTCCATTTGAAGGATCAGATGATTCGTTTCTACTTCCAGCTCCGCCACCTCCTCCAGCAATTATAATCCTGTTACTTAATTCATTACCATTTCTAACGTCACTAGCACCACCACCAGATGCACCTGAAGTATCACTACCATATCCAGATTTACCTCCACCATTAAAACCACCTGATACTGATTTATTTTTATCAAAACTTCCTTGACCACCAACATAAATGTTTAAAGTAGTATTTTTAGTTAAATTAATTTGTCCTGTTGTATAGCCACCTTTACCACCAACAGCTTGACTTCCAACAGTTCCTCCTTGTGCTCCCCATACTTCTATTTTATATAATCCATTAATTGGAGCTTTAAAGGTTTGAATATCACCATTATAATTAAAAGTTGTAATACTATCAATAACTGTTACATTACGTGATGCTGTACTCATTATATTTTCATTACTATCTAATATAGTATAAGTGATTGTATAAGTTTTTCCAACTTCACTACCTACATTACCACTTACAACAACTGAATTATCATCTTCTATTATATTTCCTTTACCATCTACAACAAAATATCCTGGATCATTATAATTGATTCCTGTAAAAGCTATGTCATTAGAATTTCCTATTAGATATACCCTTTTTTCTGAATCTAAAACATCTGATACAAATAATCCTGAAATAGCTGTAAGTCTATTGTCATATTGATAAGCTATATTAATACCATAATCTTCTTTTTTAAATAACTTATGATAAATAGGTATATTTATTTTAACAATAGAATTATTTCTACCTGTACTTACTCCAACAATTGTTTCTGTTGAAATATTAATATTACCATATATACTACCACTTATTAATTTTGTTTTATAATCTCCATATTTAAATGTATTATCATCTCTATTAAAAGATAATTCACTCATGCTTCCATCACTAAAAGCAAAATTGATACAATTATTACCACATTTATTAGCATACACTAATGTTTTATTGGTAAGTTCATCGTTTATTTTTTCGCTTATTATTGCTTGTTTAGTTAGAAGTTCTGTTCTAATACCTGAATCAGTGTATAAATCTTTTAAAATAAATATTACCTGAAATAAAAGTGCAACAATTAAAGAAATTAAAGAAAAAGATACGATTAATTCTACAACAGTAAACCCTTTTTTATTCATTTTTTCACCTACTCTACTTTTAAACTTGCGAATGTGTTATCATTAAATTCTGCAATTACTCTATATCCATCAGTTTGATCATAGTTCAAATAATCTATAAAATCTACTATAGTCTGATCTAAATCAGTTTGTTTACTTTTTAATTCTTTTAAATTTTCTAAGGTAAATATAACTGTTTTTACTTTTAATGTTTCAAATAATACTTGACAATATTCTGTTTCCTTAAAATAAGTATTAGGACATTTAGATATATCAATATATTCAGAATTAGTTAAATCATTTTTTAATTTATCAATTTCCTCTGTTTTAATATAATCAGCTATATTATTTAAGGCATACATACTATTTACAGTATTATATTTAAAACTTGTATTATATGAATTAGTTACAGTATTAAATTGCATATATATAAATAATAATGTTGTTACTAAAAATGTTGAAACTATTAATGTTTCCGTAAGCATAAACCCCTTATTATTCATTTTTTTCATAAAATCTCTCCTTTTTAGGTTGTAATTATTCTTAAACTATTATATAATATATTCAGAATAAAAGCTAGTCTAAAGTTATAAAAAGGGGATGAAATAACTTATGTTAAAAAAATTTGACTTTGAAAAAATGCCTATTGTTGAAATAGTTAATGATATCTTAGTAGATGCTGCTAAGAGAGGCGCTAGTGATATTCACTTTGATCCACACGAAAAATTTATGAAAGTTAGAATTCGTATTGATGGAGCTTTACATGACTATGCTGAAATTCCTAATACTGTTAAGAAAAATTTGATAACTCGTATTAAAATTATTTCTGGAATGAATATTACTGAGAATAGATTACCTCAAGATGGAGCAATTAAAGCAACTTTAAAAGATGTTAATCTAGATCTCCGTGTTTCTGCTATTCCTATTATTAATGGTGAAAAAGTAGTTATTCGTATTTTGGATTATTCTATGAGTTTAAGTGGTTTAGAGCATTTAGGATTTAGTGAAGCTAATTATTTAAAAGTTTTAAAGATGATTAATGTACCTAATGGTATTGTTCTAGTAACAGGAGCAACTGGTAGTGGTAAATCTACTACTGTTTATTCAATACTTCAAAAATTAAATCGTGAGGATACTAATATAATTACTGTTGAAGATCCAATAGAAATGGATATTGAAGGTGTTAACCAAATTCAAACTAATAGTGAAATTGGTCTTGATTTCGCTACTGCTCTACGTTCTATTTTACGTCAAGACCCTAACATTATAATGATTGGGGAAATTCGTGATACAGAAACTGCTAAAATTGCTGTTAGAGCTTCTATTACAGGTCACTTAGTTTTATCAACAATCCATACAAATGATTCATTAAATACAATTGAACGTTTACTTGATATGGAAGTTGAAAGATATTTATTATCAAGTGCTTTAACTGGAATTATCTCTCAAAAATTAGCTCGTCGTTTATGTCCTAAATGTCGTAAATTAAGAAAAACTAATGAATATGAAAAAAAATTATTTAAAGATATTCTTGGAAAAGATGTTAATGAAATATATTCAGCTGATTCATGTGATGAATGTTCAACTGGATATAAAGGAAGAATTGCTATTCATGAAGTACTTTTAATTAATCAAGAAATTAAAGATGCTATTAGTAGTGGAATTAAAAAAGAAAAATTGCGTGAATTAGTATATAGATCTGATGTTATTACTCTACTTCAAGATGGTTTAGAAAAAGTTTTAAATGGTCTTACTACTTTCGAAGAATTATTAAAGTTGATTGAATTAGATGACGATGATAAAAATTATGGGAAATCTAGTTTAAAAGAAGCTATTAATTATACTAATATTGCTCATGAAAGTGAAAATGATAAAGTAAATAAAATAGAAAATATTAATAAAAAAGATTTACCAAATGAACTTAAAGATTCTAATGATATAGATAAATATGCTAAAGAAGTAGAAGCTATGTTAGATGATATTGATGTTGCTAAAAAAATTAAAAAAACTAATATAAAAAATACTAATAAGTATTCAGATAATGATAATTTTAATAATACATTTGATTCTCATGAAGAAAAATCAAATGTTAGAGACAGGTATTTATTAGATGAAGATTTTGATATGTTAGATAGTGATGATATAACTAGTACATCTACAACAGAAAAAGTAGAAACTAATCACGCTAAAGATATTAGAAGTTCTGATAAAGATTCTAGTATTGAAGATAATGAAAAACTTCTAGCTGATATTAATGAATTACTTAAAAGTTTACATAAAGAAGAAGCATAATGCTTCTTTTATTTTGCATAAAGTTGTGTTAAACTTTATGACTGATGGAGATATTCGGCATATGCAACATTCAAATCAATGGGCATTTCAATATTGAAGATATCTTTGGACTTAATATAATTATTGTCTATTAGCAATTTAGAATAAGATTCTGTTTTGATTTTACTTAACATGAATCTTTTTTTCATAGTAAAAATATAAACAAACCAGTCAAGATATTCTTGCAAATGTCTAGTTGATACACCTTTAAATTTACTAAACCACGTTTCCAATTGTGAATGAATTCCATTTATCTCTGATATATTAAAAATACCATCACTATGAAATCCAGAAGGAATTGCATTTAATACAAGATTATATTCTTTACAAAAATCTTGATAGGCACTTGCACTATCAGCATTAACTGATTTAGCATTACTTAATTTTTGACCTAGTGAATTCTTTAACATATCAGTTGTACATCTACCCAAACCAACTATTTTTAATAATAAATTATCATTCTCATCTATACTGGAAACAACACAAACTTTATGATGACTAATACCTCTATATGGTGAACTTGTTGAAGTTCTTTTTTTTGAATGTCTTGGCATATTTTCCTTCTTTGTTCCCTTCAAATTAATGGGAAAATATTTTTCATCTGATTGTATTTTCCCAGATAAATTGATATTTTTTATGAAACTTTTTAAAGCATATAATACTTTGTGTCTTACTCTAAATGACATTAAAAGTGAAATATTATTTTCTTCAGCAATTCTTCTTAAGCTAAATCCATTTAATAGATTATCAATTACATTACTCCATATTTCAAAAGGTAATTTACTATGACAAATTATTGTATTAGTTGTTTCTGATAAAGTTATTTTACAACCACTGCAGATATATTTTTGAATGCCACTTTTTGTTTTTCCATTTTTATATAGTTTGCATCCACATTTTTCACAAAACATTTCTTTATTTTTAAATTTAGAAACTACTTTTGAGTTAGAATTTTTTGTAAAACATAAATCAGATAAATGCTCGATTTAACATCCTGAATATAACTTTTAAATTCAATAATAGTTACAGGATCTAGATCTTTTATCAACTCTTCTATTTTCATATTACATAAAAATATCCTTTCTTTATCTTTTGTTTGGCTAATATAATTATACGCCTTTTTTATTTATCAGTCATTATGTTTAACACAACTTTTAAATAAAAAAACCGATAAAATTTCGTTTTATTTTAGTTTTTCTAATATTTTTTGAGTGTTAGATACATTTTGCATAGCTTCACTATAAGCATCAGTTAATATTCCATAATCAAACATTTTATTCATTTCTTTAATACTTACTGAATCTAATAACTCTATTTTAAATAGTTTCAATTGATCTTTTATATTTAAATAACTTCCTAATACTTGTGAAAACATTCCTTTTTCTAGTAATTGTAAAATCGCTAATTCTACTGGTAAATTAATAATATTTTCTAATTTATAATAGGTTCTTTTTTCTATACTAGAATATATAGATGATGGTTGTGCTGTGACTAGAAAAACATTTTGATAATAAGTTGTTGAATATTTTAAATAATTTAATATTCTAGTTGGAGTAACATCAGAGTATTCACCATTTATATATTTTTTTATTATTTCTTGTTGTTCTATTTTCTTTGTTTTAAATGGGTCTATATCCCTATAAGTATCATTTCCTAATTGAGCCCACCAATCGCTAAAGTCTTTACTATTATCGTCTTTTTGAATAGTATTAATATCTATTTCATAACCATTTAAAAATCTTTTTTGTATTGTTTCACTTGTTGTTTCAAAACGATAAAACAAATTATTATTATCAGTTTCTTTTAATACTTTTTCCTTATATCTAGCCATATCACTTCTAATAGGTTCAAAAGAATATATATTTATTCTATTTTCATTTTTTTCATATAAATTCATTGTTAACTCACCTTCTTTTAATATTTTTATTATTTGTTAGTTTTGGACGATCTTCTATTGATGTTTCTTGAACATCTTTTCGATCTAATAAATCATTTTTAAATTGTTCTAATATTTCTTTTTTAGTACTACAATTTTCTTCTGATAACATATTTTTATTATCTAAATTTATACTACAATTACCATTGAAGGCATTTTCAAAATTATCAATAGAATTATATTTTTCTATTCCTAATTGTAAAGCATTATACCAAATTTCAATAATTATTTCTTTTTGCTCTTCATTATTTAATTTAGAAATTGGTCCTGTAACATTTACAATATTAATGGAATCTGATAATTCATCCCATGTATAAAATATTTCGTTTTTTCCTTCACTAGTAACAAACTCTATTGAATGGTAATTATTAGTATCAATTTTTTTATTGTTTGGTAATTCTTTTTGCACTATTTCTTTTGTATTTATAAATAAGGCATTTAAAGCAGTTGGATTTTTTTGATATTCATCTATTTGGGAAGCTGACATATTTTCTAAAGCTTTTTTTGAATCCAATATATCAATTATATCTTGTCTAATACAATTATAATCACTTACATTTAAAAAGGTATGTAGGATATTAATAATTGGTAAAAGTACAAAAATCATACTATTTTCTATAAGAGTTATATTTAATTCTTGTTCTATCGCTGTAAGTTTTTTTATATTAATTTTATATCCTAAATCTGCTAAATCCTTAAAAAACATAAGTTCTTTTAAAATAGTAATAATAAAACTCCCAAAAACAGTTCCTAAATATATTCCTAAAAAAACCATAATATTCCTCCTTTTAAAGGAATACTATTATAACATTATTAGATAATAGAAATCAATTAAATTTACATAAAATTAAAACTTTAACTAATATAGTTAAAGAATTGTATTATTTTATCTGTATTTATATGTAGTAACAATAGTATAGTAGAACCAATACTTAATAATGGTCCAAATGGTATTTCGTGTGAACTATTACTTGATACTATAATTAATGATATTGGAAGTCCTATAACCGATCCTACGAATATAGATAGTATAGCAGATGGCCATCCAAGTACAAAACCAAAGATAAACATTAGTTTTATATCTCCCCCACCCATCGATTCTTTTTTGAATAAGAAATCACCAAATTTTTTAAGCAGATACATAAATATAAAACATATTACTCCATCTAAAATTGAATATAATAATGATATAACACCACTGATTAAGATTTTTTCTAATACTAATAAAACTATACCTACTATTAAAACTTCATCTGGAATAATCATATATTTAATATCACTTACAATTATTATTAATAAAATTGAAATAAATGTAAGTGGTATTATAATTTCTAATTTTAATCCAAAAGATATATAAGTTAGTGAAAATAAAAAACCACTAAGTAATTCATATAAAGGGTGAGCTATTGGTATTTTAGAATTACAATTTTTACATTTTCCTTTTTGAATTAAAAAAGAAAATATGGGAATTAATTCTAAGGGTGTTAGTTTATGTCCACATTTAGGACAATGAGAAGATGGTTTTATTATAGATTCACCTTCTGGTAATCGGTCACCTACTACGTTGAAAAATGAACCAAAAATAGTTCCAAATATAAAGAATACTATTATATAATAAACATACATCTTCATCTACTCCTTGTTATATTCCCATATTGTTATACATATCAAACATTGGAACAATTATTGAAAGAACAATACCACCAACCATAAATGTTAAAAATAATATTAAGGCTGGTTCAATAAATGTTTTAATACGCGCTACAGCATTTTTATGCATCTCTTGATAATAAGCAGATACTTTACTCATCATTTCAGGAAGTTGTCCTGTACGTTCTCCTGTAACAATCATTTCATAAGCTGGAATTGGTACAGCCCAATGATCTTTGAATGCTAAAGATATTTTTTCTCCACGAGCTAAATTAGTAATAGTATCTAATATAATCATTTTATAAATTTCGTTATTAGTTATTTTATTTAAAATTTCCATACTGTTAGTTATAAATACATTATGTTTTAATAATGAAGCAAAAGTTTTAGTAAACATTGTTACTTCATTATATATGATAACATTTCCAAACACTGGTAAATGCATTACCATAAATTGCATAAGTGTTCTGAAGAATTTAACATTTTTATATAAATAAACAAATATACCAATTATTAAAACTGATACAATGATAATCCAAATCATTTTAGTTTCTATAAAATTACTAATGTCAATTACTAATTGTGTAATCCATGGTAGTCTTGCATTATCCATACTTTCATAAATAGTAACAAATTTTGGTACAACAAACACCATTATAAATGTTATTGCAGCAATAGAAATAATAAAGATAATACTTGGATACATCATGGCTGTTATCATTTGTTTTCTGGTTTTATCTGTTTCGGTAAAATACTCAGCCATATCATCCAAAGCTTCTGGAAGCTCTCCTGTCATTTCAGATGCTTTAATCATATTAATAAGTAATCTTGGAAAAGCATTTCCTTGTTTAGATAGAGCATCACTAAAGTTATCTCCCATTGTAAGATCATATATAATTGCTCTAAAAATACGTTCATATGATTTATTTTTATATTGTCTACTTAATATTTTAAGGGCATCTACTAAAGGAATTCCAGCTTTAATATAAGTAGATAATTGAGTTAAAAAGAATATTAAATCTTTAGTTTTTATTCTAGTTTTACTTACTTGTTTACCACCATGTAACAATTGGATAAGACGATTTGTTTTTATACTATAAACTTCGAACCCTTCACTTAATAAAAATGAATGTACTTCTACTTTTGAGAATGCTTCAAAATAACCTTTAACAATTTTACCATCACTATTTTTACCAACATATTCATAAACTAGTTTCTTATCACTTTTTTCAGCATCAGCACCTTCAAAGTTAATAAGTAATGCTTGCCTATTTATATCTCTACGATTTTTACTGTTTTTAACAAATGTTAAGTTATTCCAGCTTTTTCTAAATGATGCAGCTATTTTATCAGGCAAATGATTAATATCATTCAAATTATCAATAATTCTTTTACCTAAACTAGGTTTATTTAATTTAACATTCTCATTTATATATACATCATTTAACTTAGCATGTTGTTTCTTTCTTTCTTCTGCCTTTTTCAGTTTTTCCTCTTTTTTTAGTTTTATTTTTTCTTCTTTTGTTAATTTAGGTTTATTTTTTTCTTCTAAACGTTTTGCCTCTTTTAAAGCCTTTTGTTCTAATTTTTTTTGTTTTCGTTCTTCTTTTGTTAATATATAATTTTCTTCTGGCTTTTCTTTATCTTCTTCTAATATTTCATTTTGAGGAGCGTGGATTATATATTCTCCTTCATCTTCTTTTACTTCAGTAGGCTTAGGTTCTTTAATTACTAAAGTATCTTCTTTTGATTTTTCTTCTAACTTTTGTTTTTCTTGTTTTATTTTCTCTTCTTGTTCTTTCTTTTGTTTTTCTAATTTTTCTAATTTTCTTTGTTCTTCTAGTTTTCTTCTTTTTTCATTTTCTTCTTTCATTGATTTATATGTAAATACAAGTGGAAAAGATAAACCATATGCGAAATATTTTAATAGTTTTATTATTAGTTTTATAATTTTTTTTACTAGTGAATATACTACATAACATATAAATAAAAGTCCTAAAAAACTATATCTACATATAGGAGAAAATAACATTTTTAATGCTGAAATTAAGAAATAACCAGTAAAAATAGACCCTAAACAAAAGTAGTTTATAAAAAGAATTGGAAATTTAGTAACACGTTCAACAATTTGATAAACATCTGCAAATGAGCCTGAATTTCTTGATTCATTGTTCATTAAATTACACCTTCCAATCCCTTACTTTATTCTATACTATATAAATTATATCACAAATTTGATTTTTGTAAAACTTTTTTTTAATTTTTCATATAATAAATTAGAAAGGAGTATAACATGAATTATTATAATCCTTATTTTTCAACTATTCCTTATAGTGTTACTCCAGCTGTTTCCTCCTCTAGAGGATTACTTGGAACCCTATTTGGTGGTGGAAGGCTATCATCTATTATAAGTGGAACACAAAAAACATTAGGTGTTGTTAATCAAGCTATTCCATTAGTTAAACAAATAAGCCCAGTTATGAAAAATGCTAAAACAATGTTTAGAGTTATGAATGAATTTAAAAAGGTTGATAATGTTACTCCTAAAGTCGATAATTCCAATACTAGTTCAAATCAAAATCAAGTAATGGAAGAAAAAGCTTTGGAAACATCACAAAATATTCAAGAAACTAATAATAATGGGCCTACCTTTTTTCTATAAAAGCTATAACTTTATTAAGGTTATTGCTTTTTTTAAATGCTTTATTTTTCTATATAAATTTATTTTTTTTAAGAAATATTTATTAGGTAATTTAGTATAAATTTTAATATATTTGTTATAAAGATAATTTATATATTCATAATTATCTTTATTTAATCCAATAATATAATCATCATATTTATATCTTTTTTTACCTTTTTCTAAACTCATAATTATATAATATATATTATTATCTAAAACTACTTTTTCATTCACTAATTTATATTTTTTAAATAAATAGTATTTTAACTTTTCTATATTATTGTTTGATTGAATAATTAATTTGTTTGGAATTTTATTTTTTAAAATTTTCTTGATTGTTTGAAAACCCATTCCTGATATTACAATATAATCATAATTTTTATAATTGATATTCTCTAATCCATCTGTTATCATTGTTTTAACTTCTTTTTCTAAGTCATATTTTTTTATATTATCCTGAGCTTTTAATATACATGAAACGCTAATATCAGTAGCTAAACAATGACAGTTTTTATTTTGAGTTAAAAATATATCTAATAAAGCATGATCACAACCAATATCTACTACTTTGCTATTTTCATCAATAAGATCTGCTATAGCTTTTAATCTAGGTGATAACTTAATCACTCATGTAATCCTTTAGTTTTCTTGATCTTGAAGGGTGACGAAGTTTTCTTAAGGCTTTAGCTTCTATTTGACGAATACGTTCACGTGTTACTCCAAACATTTGACCTACTTCTTCTAATGTTCTACTTTTTCCATCTTCAAGTCCAAAACGTAAACGAATAACCTTTTCTTCACGTTCTGTTAATGTTAAAAGAACTTCAGATATTTCATCTTTTAGCATTTCATTAGTAGCATATTCCTCAGGGCTCATATTCCTTTCATCTGGAACAAAGTCACCTAAGTGCGAATCATCTTCTTCACCTATTGGCGTTTCTAAACTTACTGGTTCTTGAGAAATTTTATAAATATCTCTTATTTTGTCAACTGAAATATTCATTTTTTTAGCAAGTTCTTCCTCAGTTGGTTCACGATTAAGTTCTAGGGTTAACTGTCTTTGAACACGAGCTAACTTATTAATGGTTTCAACCATATGAACTGGAACACGAATAGTTCTGGCTTGATCTGCTATAGCACGAGTTATAGCTTGTCTAATCCACCAAGTTGCATAAGTAGAAAATTTATATCCTTTTGTAACATCAAACTTTTCTACCGATTTCATAAGACCGATATTTCCTTCTTGAATTAAATCTAGAAATAGCATTCCTCTGCCTACATATCTTTTAGCAATACTAACAACTAAACGTAGATTTGCTTCTGCTAAAATTTGTTTAGCTTGCTCATCTCCTTCGATAATACGATCCGCAAGTTCTAATTCTTCTTCCATGGTTAAAAGCTTTATTTGACCTATTTCTTTTAAATACATACGAACTGGATCATTTATGTTTAAATCCTTAGTTATAGCATTGTCATCTAAAAGTAGTTTGTCTACATTAGATGAATCATTATCATTATTTTGATCATCATCTTCTGATACAACAGCAATATTATTTTCATTAAATAAATTATAAAGTTCATCTAAAGAATCACTATCTAAATCTAAACCTTTTAGTGAATTTGCAAGCTCTTCATAGGTTATAAATCCTTTTTCTTTTCCTTTTTTTACTAATTCTTGTTTTCTTTCATCAAATGTTTTTATTTCGTTCATAATATTCTCCTTATTTTAATTAATATCCAATTTTATTTTTATTATTTCCTCTGCTAATTTAGCTTGTTCTATAGGATCAGTTATACTTTTCATCTTGTCTTTTATTCTCTTTATTTGATAATTGACATTATATTCTTTGATAACATCAATATAATCATTAATTTCTTCATTAGTATACTGTTCATTTAAATTAAGTTTTAAAACATTACTAAGTGTATTATACATATCTTTATGTTCAGTTATACTAGTCATAAAATCAGCTAAACTAAAATCATTATTTTCTTTATAGTATAAACTTATTTCTCTAGCTAAAAACCTCAATTTTTCATCAGGTATATATGTTATTTTTTTATTATATATTTTTATTACTTCTTTATTTTGCAACATATAATAAACTAAGTTTTCTTGAGCTTTATCGTATTTGTTTTTCTTTTTTATCTTATTAGTTTTTATTACTTCTTTTTTATTATTACTATTTTTATCTTGTTTTAAACGCTCTTTTAAAAATTCTATATCTAAGTTAGACTCTAAACTTATTTTTTTTAGGGTTATTTCTTTTAATACATCATCATCTATTTTTTCTAGTTCTTTGATAACCTGATTAACATAATGCGCTAAATCTTCACTATCATTTATATCTTTGTTTTTCTTTAAATAGTTTAATTTAAAATCCATTACATTAATTGGATTATCAATCTTATTTAAAAATTTTTCTTTACCATATTTTTTTATGTATTCATCAGGATCCAAATTTTCTTCTAACCTAATTATTTTAGGATTTACTCCAATACTAATTAATTCATCAGAGCAACTACTAGTAGCTTTAGCACCTGCATCATCGCCATCAAAACATAAATATACTTCTTTGGACATTTTTTTAATAGTCATAGCTTGATTTTTAGTTACAGCTGTACCCATAGTAGCAATTGCATTATCTACACCTATAGTATAAGCTCTAATGACATCCATAAATCCTTCCATAACTATTACATACCCTTTTTTTCTAGCTGAATCTTTTGCCCTTTTATAATTATATAATATCTCCCCTTTTTTAAATATTTCTGTTTCTTTAGTATTGATATATTTGTAGTTTTTTTCACCATTATAAAGTCTTCCACTAAAACCAACTACTCTACCTGTTAAATCTTCAATAGGAAACATAATTCTATCATAATAAATATCTGTTAGATTAGCTCCATCACTGATAACTAAACCACTTCTAATTAAGTCTTTTTCGTTATATTTTTTATTTATTAATAATTGGGTGAGAATTTTCCTATTTTTTAGAGCTAGTCCAATTCCAAATTCTTTAATAATCTGATCAGTTATTTGCCTATTTTGTAAATATTGTTTAGCTTGTTTTCCAATAGATGTATTAATGTTATTTTGATAGAATTTAGTACTTATGTCATATATTTCATATAATTCTTTATTCTTACTAAAATCATTCTTATTATTAACATTAATATCTAATGGTATTCCTGATACATCAGCACATTTTTTTACAGTTTCAACAAATGATATATTTTCATAATCCATAATAAATTTAAAAACATTACCACTTGCTCCACAAGAAAAACAAGTATATATTTGTTTTTCTTTAGAAACACTCATACTAGGATTATTATCATCATGGAATGGACATATTCCAAAATAATTTTTACCTTTTTGAGTTAAAGGAATATAACTACTGATGATATCTACAATATCTACAGATGTTCTAATTTCGTCAATAACTTCTTTACTAATTAAGCTCATAAAATCATACTCCCTAATAATAATATACGACAAAAAAGTCTAAAATCCTTTTTTTATTTTAAAATTTTTAATATTTTTTGTATTTTTTTACATAATATTAATATAGAAAAGAGTGAAAATATGAATTTGACTAAAAGTAAGATTATTACAGCTATTATTATTTTTGTTTTAAGTTTTTTGATTCATTTTGGATATGATGTATTTCCAAATTCAATTAGTGCTTTATTCTTCCCTGTAAACGAAAGTATTTGGGAACATATGAAAATGTTATATACTTCAATTATTTTAGGAGGTTTATTTGATTTTTTAATTATGAAAAAATTTAAGATTGATTTTAATAATTTTTTCTTAAGTTTATATATATCAGCAACTACTAGTATTCCAATTTTTTTAATTGTTTATTTACCATTTTATTATAAGATTGGCTCTAAAATGATTTTAAATATAATAGTTTTAATTATTACTATTATTATAAGTCAAGTTATTAACTATTTTATACAGAAAAGAAACAATATTGATATATTAAATACTGTTTCTATTGCTTTAATTATTATTAATTATGTTATTTTAGGTTACCTAACTTATCACCCTATTAGAAATGAAATTTTCTTTGATCATATGGATGAAAAGTATGGGATAAATACTTATAGGCTTACCTCACAAGAGCCCAACCATTAACAACATATCTTCCACCTTGTGCCATCATATCATCTCTTTGTTTATTATAGAATTTATTTTCAACAATTAAAGTTGATGATGTCCCACCATCTAAGTTAGCGGCATTATAAGCGTGATATTTTTCTAATACCTCAATTGTTTGTTTTAATGTTGCACCTACTTGATTCCATTCATAACCATCAATAATAAGGAATAATACGATACCATCTTTTCTTTGAGCGATAGCTGTTCTTGGTGCATTTCCATTTGGATTCCCATGGATTTCCATAGATTTACCATTTACAATTAAGAAAGGACCAAATTCCATAGCATCTTCTACGCCTGCTTCGATTGCTTCATTAGCAGTAGCATTGCTCATAAGAAGTAATTTGTTATCCTCAGTAAATCCTACTAGATTACCACGAGCAACATTAGAATCCCCACTAGACCATACAACTTGTTTGTTATCAATAACATATCCTAAAGGAGAACCAGTTGTTACAATCCCATCATCATAAAATCCACCACCATTAATACAAACTGATGCATTGTATCTTGGACACATATCAATTATTCTTTCACCATATCTAGTTCCAAGTTGTTCTTTGCGAATCATTTCTACTTTAGATGGATCATAGATTGCAACTAAATATCCTGTTGAATTACCAGCCTTTATATCGATTATTTTATAAGATTGACTTTCTTCTCTATCTAATATAGCACAATCAAACTCATCTACACAAGTATTTTTATCACCAGGTTTCATAGTTATTTGTGATAAATCTACATCTTCTTTTATTTCAACATAATAGTTTTGTTTTAAAACATCTTGAATTGTTTTATCGGAATAAAAAATGTAAGCTAAATATTGATGAGTTGTGGTATTCATAGCTGTTGTAATCAAATAATTTCGAAGACCTGAAAACGGTCCATAAGTCAAGAAAAAACATATAGCTATTATTACATCTAAAACGATGATAGCAATTGTACTTTTACGCATATTATTCACCATCCTTTACTATATAAGGATTATTTTTGGTTCCGTCTCCAGCTTCGCTATGAGAATTATTTTTTAGTGTTATTACTGGTCTTACTTCATATTCATTAGAAAGATCATCTTGATTAAGCATTCCTTCGGTTATATTCCAAGCAAGTCCTTCACTATTTTTATTATATAACCATATGCTATTTTCCCCTGTTATAAAAGATTTTTTTGTTTCGGCATTTAAACTAGTAGCATAGTCACTAATACCTAATATTGAAACATATTCATCTATTTTTTTAGTACATGTTATTTTATTAGTATCATCAATCTCATCTAAACAGATAGATGTTTTTTCTAAATTATTAGTATTAATTTTTAAATTGTTTTCATTTTTTATAAATTCATAAATTTTTGATTTATCGTAAGTTGTATTAGTTTCTCCATAGTCTAAATTAGTTAAAGGTGTATCTAAAACCATTTTTACAAGTCCTGATCTATAAACTTGAAGTACTCGCCATATTTTATCGTTATAAGATACATAATTATTTACTTTTTCACCTTTAAATACAAAATCTCCATTATGAATATATAGTCCATCTCCATCAGCTATTACTGGACTATCTTTTCTTATAGTTGCTGATAAGGTTTCCACTTTTTCTCCTGTTTCTGTTTTAGGATTAAATACACGATAATATTTAACTAAACGGTATCCATAAAAACAGCAGCATCCAAATATAAATATCAAACTAAATACTACAAAAACATTTTCAAATTTAATTTTTAACTTCATAACAACTCTCCTATCAAACACTAACATTATATCAGAAGATATGACATTTATCAACAGAATTTTTACTCTAAATATTAAAAGACTATTAGTAATTTTAACCAGTAGTCTTTTATTTATAATTTATTCATTTGTTTTAAATAATGTCAGCGATTTTTAAAATTTAATGAAAATTTTTAATTTTAGGATTTTCTATTTTTGTTTCATAATATTCTTCCCATTTCTTTAATATAGACTCTAAGAATTGATGATAATTTATATTTGTTTTATCACTTATTTCTTTAGTTATATCTATTTTACTTAAGCTATTTTTTTATCCATTTTATTTAAAACTAATCTATCTTCATATATAAGTAAATCTATTATAGGTGTTTGTGGTACATTTCTGTTTTTGAATACTTTAAACTTCTATCTAAATTTTGTTTTTTAGAAAAATATCCGTTACTAACAAAAGCAAAATTAGATTTTTTAACAACTAAATCATATAATATTTCAATTGTTAAAATTTCAGAAAAATCCTCTATATATGAAGCATCATCAAACATAGATGTTAAAACTTTAGCACCTTTATTTTTTACTTCTATTTTATCTTTCAAATAATAAACAGCATGTTCTACACAATTTAATGAATTATTAATATCTTCTTTTGACCATTTACTTAATTCTTCTATTATTTGATTCAATTTAGTTTCGTAAGTCAAGTTATTTTCTTCTTTTAATGGTTGCTGCATAGATTTAAGTTTATCTATTAATTTAATATGTTCTTTTTCTAAACGGTTCTTTAGTTTTTTATTATCAGTAACATTTTTTATTGTTTCTTGATATATCTTTATATGCGAACAGACTCAAAAATTCACTAAAAGCTTTAAAAGATTCATTATATTTAGTTTTTTAATAATAGTTTCAAAACTATTATTAAAACTATTTAAATTCTCTGTGTTATGATACAATTTAACCATTTCTTGTGTAGCATAGTCTTCTAAATATCCTTTTTCGATAGACAATCTAATTTTTAATATTTCATTATATTTTCTGAAACACATTAACTGAAACAAATCATAACATGTATACCATTCATGAATTTCATCATTTTCTCTATCTACTCTATAATAGAGTTCATCATTGCAAAATATAGTATTATATCTATAATTAAATGTTTCATATATTAACGATTTATCATTGTCCGTTTCATCGACTGGAAAAGAAGTACTTCCTTCTACAATAAATTCATAAAATAAAGAAATTCCTGTATGTATACAAATATTTTCAACATTTTCTTTAGCATTTTTATATTTAAATTCATATAAAACATTAATAACTGATGCCAAACTAGTTATTAATTCTTCAAGACTATCATAGTTTAGCATTCTTTCTTCTATCATTTTTATCCATACTCTATCTGTCTTTTCTAAATCAGATAAACAACTAGCTAAATCTACAGTCACTTCGATTTCTTCAAAAAAATCTAAATCCTTATTTTGTGATATATTATTTCCAAGTACACAATCATAATTTAAATCTATTTCAAAATTGGATTTTTCTTTTATTTCTTTATTTTTAAACATCTTAAATTTCCCTCCACATTAATTATAGTGCAACAAAATCTAATATTTAAAAACATTATATTAAAACATCAATGAAAGGAAACAGTTTTATGGATTTAGAAAATAAAATAGAAGAATTAAAAAAATATTTTCAAACTCATGATTTAACTATTGTTGGATTAAATGATTCTCAAGGAGTAAATACTACTACTCTATTTAGAAAAGGAATTCTTGAGTATATAGCAGATTGTCTAAATAGTGGTAAAAATGATTCTACTATTATTAATGCTTTTTCTTTAATGTTTAATAAAACTGAACATATAGATTATTTATTAGAAGGTAATTTAAGTTTAGAAGAAATTAAAAATGAATCTACAGAAAATTCTGCTAAAAGAGAATTAGAGGTAAAATGTGCAAAAATAAAAGAACTTGAAAGACAAATAGATGTTGTAGAAAAAGTATATAAAAAAATAATTTAAAAAAGTCATATTATTTTAGATATGACTTTTATTTTATATGGTTTTTGCTATTTTTATAACTGGGCGGACACCACCATAGTCGCTAGTGCTGACGCTGGCACTGGAACACTCAAAGAAGTTCACACGGAAGCCATACCTGGCACGGTAGTCATCAGAAAACGCAGTCGATAACCAATACCAGGATGGTAGTTCATCTGTATTTGGTTCCCTTAAATTTTCATATAAATATTTTGGCATTGTCATTGGTTGGTTTTCATTTTCTAAATCTAGTACTATTAAATCTTCTATATCTGATAATTTTGGCATTCTTGCTCTTACATTGGTTCTTTTAATTGGTTGGTACATTGCTTTTGATTCACTCATACCAGTTATTTTAGATATTTCTTGTTCAAATTTTGATGGCTTATCATCTTCTAAGGTATAATTATAAGCTGGTATATTTGTCCATTCTTTTGTTAA
>CANSFI010000016.1 GCA_947646095.1 uncultured Mycoplasmatota bacterium | reverse complement strand
AAATGCACCCGTTAGGGTGGCGAATGAAATTTATTTCATTCTTTTTTTATTTATTTTCACCTAATAAACATAATTTTTTCACACAATAAGATTAAAATTATTTTGAAAGGAGAAATTATGTATATATTAAAAAATGCTTATTTAAATATAATTAGATCTAGTGGAAGGAATATTTTGATTGGAATAATTATTGCTACTATTATGGTAGGATCATTTATAACTCTTACCATTAATAAATCAGGCAATAATTTGGTGAATAGTTATAAAAATTCAAATCCATTAGAGGTTAGTTTTAATTTAGATGTTATGGATTTTAGAAATGCTGGTGATAATACTAAAGAAGAATTTGAATTACTTACATTAGATGATATAGCAGATATTGGTTTACTTAGTGAAGTTAATAGTTATTATTATACATTAAGTAGTAGTCTTAATAGTGATAGTATAAATTATATAAACCATGAGGAATTGTTTAAAAAAACTGATGAAAAAAGTCCTGATAATCATGGACCTGATGATGAATTTATGAAAAAACAAAATAATTTTTCAACAGGAAACTTTAGTATTATAGCTTATTCAGATATTTCCTATAATGAAGATTTTATAAATGGAAACAAAAAATTATTAGATGGTGAAATGATTTCTAAAGATAATAATGATAATGTAGTTGTTATTAGTGAAGAATTAGCTAGTGAAAATTCCTTAGAAGTAGGAGATACAGTTATTTTTAAAAATATTAGTAACGAAGATATTACCTATGAATTAAAAATAATTGGGATATATTCTATTACCACTAATGATAATGGAATGGATTTTATGTCTATTAATTCTAGTAATCAATTATATACTAATTTAGAAGTTTTAAATAAAATTTTGAATGATGAAAAAGATATATCTGATTATAAAATTAGTAGTAGTATAAATGCTAAATTTTATGTTGATAGCGATTTGATAGAAAAATTTGAAAGTAAAGTTCGTTCACTTGGAATAAGTGATTACTATAAAATGACAACTAATGAAGATGAAGTAACTTCTGCTTTAAAACCAATTAAAAATATTTCTAGTTTTTCATTTACCTTTTTAATTATAATATTAATAGTTGGAGGTATCATATTAGTAATAATTAATTTATTTAATATCCGTGAACGAAAATATGAAATAGGTGTTTTACGTGCTATAGGAATGACCAAATTAAAAGTAAATTTTCAATTAATAACTGAAATATTTATGGTTTCGCTAATTTCTTTAGTAATTGGTATTGTATTTGGCTTTGTTTTATCACAACCAGTAACTAATTTTATCTTGAAAAATGAAATTAATTCCATTACAGAAGAAGAAAATAATATAATTAATAATTTTGGAAGTGAAGAATTTAAAAGACCTGGTTTTGGAAATCGTAATGATAAGAAAGAACCTAATTTGCAAAAAGATATTAAATATATTGATGTATTAGATGTAAAAATAGATTATATTACAATTATAGAGTTATTTGGAATAAGTTTAATTTTAACTATAGTTAGTAGTAGTGTGGGAATTATGTTTGTAAATAAATATGAACCAAATAAAATATTACAAAATAGAGGGTGATTTATGAAGATATTAGAAATAAAAAATCTTAATTTTAGTTATGATAAAAAAAGGACGTTTTAAAAAACATAAATATTGATTTTGAAAATGGTATTCTATATGGAATATATGGTAAAAGTGGTGCTGGGAAAAGTACTTTGTTATCTTTGCTAGCTGGTTTAGAAAAAACAAAAGATGGCATTATTAACTATGATGGAAAAGATATAGATTATATAAGCCGTGAAAAATATCGTAGTACTGCAGTAGGTATAGTTTTTCAAAATTATAATCTGTTACCCCAATATACAGCCTTAGAAAATGTTATTTTATCTATGAATATTAGTGGTGTAAAAGATAAAAATAAAAAGAAATTGGCTTTAGAGTTATTAAATAAAGTTGGAATAGATGAAGTAAAAGCAAATAGAAGAGTACTAAGATTATCTGGTGGTGAACAACAAAGAGTTTCAATTGCTAGAGCCTTGTCATACAATTCAAAAATAATTTTAGCTGATGAACCAACTGGTAATTTAGATAAAGAAAATGAAGAAGAAATAATTAATATTTTAAAAGAACTTGCTCATAAGGATAATAAATGTGTAATAGTTGTTTCACACTCTAGTAATTTAAAAAAGGAAGTAGATAGAGTCTACGAATTATCAAATGGTAAAATAAAGATTGCTGAATAAAATTTATTAGTTATAAAAAAAAGGTGATATATTATAAATCATCTTTTTTATTTTGTATACTTTTTTCAAAAAATTGTTTATTGTTAATTAATCTTTCATCATTTGGAGACATTTCTAATGCTTTATTAACGTTTAAAATAGCTAAATCTATATTGTTAGTATAAAAATAAGCTAATGAAAGTAAATCATAAATAGTATTATTCCAACTAAAAGGTTCATTTATATAACTTTTATATTTATCAGTTATTTTTAATGCTTTCTCACAATTTTTTATTACTTCTGTCCAGTTTTCAAGTTTATATTCTAAAATAGCTTTTTCAACTAATGGATCTCTTAAATATGGGGCTTCTAAAATAGCTTTATCTAACCACATTTTTGCTTCATCAAATCTTTCTAATCCAATATATGAGCGAGCAATAAATCGCATTGATGCACATCTTTCATCTTTCCATGTTGCAGTAGGTAATTTCAAATGTTTTATCAATGTATCAATAGCTTCATTATATTTTTTATAAAACATATATTCTCTACCTAGATAATGCATATTTCTATCATCAAGTGGATTTTCTTTTACAGATAATTCGAGAAGTGGAAGATAACTACTTCGTGATTTTGTACTATCAGGATAGTGATTTACGGTTATATTTTCAGTAGTTATTTTGTTTTCGTTAGCTTTAAGGCAGGTTAATACTTCATGTACAGGATGTGTCCAGATGTAGTTGTTTCTAGAATGAATTTTTTCAATGTAAAAATTTACTAGTGGCTTACCATTTTCATCTAAACTCCAATTATAGTTGTAAGCAACTCTATCGATATTTTCATTCCAAATTTTTTCTAATTCTTTTCTCCATCCAGGTAAGAATAATTCATCTAAATCTGTACAAACACAAATGTCAAAATCTTTTGGAACCATTTCTAATGACATATTACGTGCTTTATCGAATCTCCAAGGTTTAATTATTTCTGTTTTGACATTGACATTTCTTTTTTTTAATTTTTTAACAGTCTTATCTGTTGAACCAGTATCCAATACATATATAGCATCAGCTTCATTCATTGAATCAACCCAACGATCCACAAATTTTTCTTCATTTTTGCAAATGGCATATACTCCTATTTTCATTTTTTGCCTCCTATATTATAAAATATGAAGTTATTAACAAACAGTAACACTTAAATTAGTAATTGTTTTCAAATTTTTATTTTTTTGTTTATAAATAAACGAAAAAATATTGACATTATTAAAAATGTTATGATATAATTCATATATCGCTTGCAAAAGGAATAAACTTTTGTAAAATGGTAATGGAGAAATACCCAAGTCTGGTTGAAGGGACCGGTCTTGAAAACCGGGAGGTCGGAAACGGCGCGGGGGTTCGAATCCCTCTTTCTCCGCCATTAAATATTTTTATATCGCGGAGTGGAGCAGCTTGGTAGCTCGTCGGGCTCATAACCCGAAGGTCGTTGGTTCAAATCCATCCTCCGCAACCATAATGGTCCCGTGGTGTAGTGGTTATCACGTCTGCCTGTCACGCAGAAGATCGCGAGTCCGAATCTCGTCGGGACCGCCATTTATTTTTGGCTCTATAGCTCAGTCGGTAGAGCACAAGACTGAAAATCTTGGTGTCGGTAGTTCAATTCTACCTGGAGCCACCATTTAGTATTTAACCGAAGAAATTCGGTTTTATTTAAATATTAGGTTATATTTTAATAATAAATTTAATAAAATATATTGAAATAATAATAAATATGTGTTAAAATTATATTCGTATTTGAGGAAAAATTCAAATATGAAGTGCGCTTGTAGCTCAATTGGATAGAGCGTTTGACTACGGATCAAAAGGTTTCGGGTTCGACTCCTGACAGGCGCACCATATATATCGGGAAATAGCACAACTTGGTAGTGCACTTGGTTTGGGACCAAGGGGTTGCAGGTTCAAATCCTGTTTTCCCGACCATTATGAGTTTCACTCCAAACTTTTGGAGTTTAACATATGAGAAATCGTTTGAATATAAAGGAATTCAAGCGATTTTTTGTTTTAAAAAAATGGTAAAAAAATTATGAGTTTTTTAGTAGAAAATTTATGTAAAAATGACAGTTTCGAGAAAAAAATATCAATAATGTGCAGTTTTAATAATGCAAAATGTATTTTTACACAAGGTAAAATATTAGGTGTTGAAAATACCAATATTAGTTTTATTGAACCCCACAAAGTAGATGTTACTATAAAAGGGAAAAAGTTAATATTGATATACTTTGATAAAGATAACTTATTCTTATATAATCGAACCATGCCTATAACTATAAAACAATTAGATACTTTGCTTAAGGCTATTAAGAGTATGGAGTCTTAATATGTCTAAAAGGAGAGCAAAGATGAGTAAAATTGATATTAACCATAAATTTTGTAGTTATGAGGTGGCGTGTAAGTATGCTGAAAAATTGAAAGCAGCAATCGAATATATATGTAAAGTTGGTAAATATAAATGCGAGGGAGTAATTGGAGTTAGTAACATCATAGGAAAATCAGTTAAAGATTACTATTATGGAAAAACCGGAAAAGTTGGTAAACCTCCGATTATAAGAGAAGTAGAAACAGATGACGATAAAATCAAAGAGCTTAATTATGGAGTATTAGGGGAAAATGGAGAACTTGGTAATGTTTATAATGGGTGGCATTTGCACGTTTTAATAGTATCTTGCCCTGGAGAAACAGTAAGACAGAAGATTAAAAAATATATCAATAAAAATTGGTGGGATATACCTAGATTATATCCAAGTGGGCTTGATCCTAATTATTTAGATGAGATTATTAAAAATAAGGAACTTGATAAAGAAAGAAAAAAAGAACAAGAAATTTTAGAAGAAACACAAGAAAAAGAGCCTAAAAAAGATAATAAAAAAGAAAAGAAAAAAGTCTATAATAGTGATTGTGATACAGGATACGCAGAATATATCTTCAAGCAATCAGAAAGTTTGTTTTTTATAAATGTTAACTATACTGTTATGACTAAAAAAGAACTGAAAGAATATGAAAAAGAAATAGAAGAAATGTTAAAAAAAGAGGTTGATTTTGGGGAATATATTTCCTTTGATAAAAAGCCTAGTATAAATTTAAAAAAATTACATGAAGAGCGGATAAGACTTAATACTTTATTTCACTACGGGTCTTTTTCTTGTGCCGAAAAATCGAAAGAAGAGCAATATTATAATGAAATGCTAGACTATTATAAGCAGTTTCATGAAGAACACACTAGAAAATTTGAAGAGGAAAAGCAAAAGCGAAGATTAAAAGCAATCAAGCAAAATGTAGAAAAAAGAAAAAGTGAAAATGGGTAATTAAGAATAGAAAAATTGTGAGCATGAAAAATATTGTATTCTATTATTTTATAATGATTTGTGATATTAGAATCGATTAGAAAAAACTACTATATAATTAACAACATATAACTATATAATATTAAAAAAAATATAATTTTTATTTTTAATACTTATCATCAAAATCTAAAAAAAAATCTTAATAAAATTTTTAAATCAGTCTAGATGGGTGGTAAAGAATAATGTTATGTACTAGGAAATATATACGGATATATAGTCGATTAAGCAACTTTTGAATAACTTGTTAGAATATGTATGTTAAGAATGTTTAAAGAGTAGAAAAACTTAAGTAAACTAGGTAATTTCTCAAAAACATTACCGTAACTCATGATTATTCATAGTTTATTTAATCGTATACAGTAGTTTTTAATTAAATCATATAAATATGTTGATTTGCCTAAAACTCAGTAAATTTCAAAGTTTACGAATGAATTTGAAAATATTAGAAATTAGAAAGAAGTGATAAAAAATGAAAAATGAACTAAAATGTGATGAAATAAGAGATTTCATAAGAGAAAATATGTTAACTAGAGCGTTGATTTTCGCTGATAGACAAGGAGATAAGAAAGCAACAAGTATAATCAGGAGTACGGTTCAGCAACTATATAAATTGAATTCCCCCGAGGCTCTCATAAGATATTATAAAAATATTGTTAGGTGTGGTACTCCAAAATTTAAATATATATCTAAGTGTTTGTGTGATAGAAAAATTATGAGATTAGAGGATATTGAAGATGAATTTAATAAGAAGTTTAATAAAAAGTGGTTAAAGAAGTAAAAATAAGTGAAAAGTTAGAAATATACTGATTTTCTAATTTTTTTTATGAGTGATTTACTATAACACATGATTATTCATAGTTTATTTAAGCATATACAAGCGATTTTGATTAAATCATATAAATATGTTGATTTGCCTAGAACTCAGTAAATTTTATTGTTTACGAGAGAATTTACTATATGGAGTGATTTTAATAAAGAAAAAGAGATAACTATTTCTTGTTAATAATTATCTCTATATTATGTATTTTACAGATTTGTTTTAGTGTTTCTGTATAGTATCTGCACTTTCCTGCCTCATAATCTTGTATTGTTCTTTTCTTTTTATTGATTGATTTTGCAAATTCTTCTTGAGTAAGTCCAGTCCATTCTCTAATAATACGGATGACTTCATTAGGTTCATAATCGTTAAAATTTAATCTCATGTCCTATACACCTCCGTAAATATCGTAAATTATTGACTGTAAATTCGTTGACAATTATATCATTTTCAGGGTATAATTAGTGTGAAAAGCACGTTAGCGACGTGCTTGTATGGTAACTATTTTATGATTTAAAGTAAGGAGTTGATTTAAAAGTGGATATAGGTTTCAATGTATATTTGGTTTTAGATGAGTTAAGGAAAAGAAAGAAAATATTTCGTGATGAGAATGATTTTAGACAGGAGTTAGTTGATACTATACAGGATATGTATGATAATGTTCGAGTTAAAGTAGAATATCCAGCACCTTTTAATACTAAAAAAGGAATAGATATTGTTGTAGTTATGGATAATGAGTATTATCCTATTGAGTTGAAATATAAAAGGAAATCATTTAAAGGTATTGTAGATAATATAGAATATGATTTGCCTAGTGATAATGCTCAGAATGAAAACTGCTATCGTGCTGTAAAAGATATTAAAAGAATAGAAGATTTTAGAGATAACGAGCCATTGTTTAAAAAAGGTTATACGGTGTTTTTAACTAATGATTTATCTTATATGAATAAACCAAGAGAAGACTCTCAGTATATGGAGTTTTCTGTTCACGAAAATTCAGTAAAAACAGGTACTTTAAATTGGAAAAGGGAAACTCCAAAAAATGGTTTTGAAGAACCTATCACATTAAAAGGAACTTATACTATGAATTGGAAAGAATATAGTAATTTAAATAATGAAAAATCAGGAACTTTTATGTACCTAATAAATGAAATAGATAAGTAACTGGTTTTTAGCCAGTGTGCTTATCTATTTTTTAGATTATAATTATAGAAAGAAAGAAGTGATTTAAAAATGAATATTTTAATAGGAATAGGAGCATGGATTAAAACCCATATAGTAGCCTCAATTGTAATTGGTACAGTTGTAGTTAGTGGTGCAGTAGCAACACCAATTATAGTTAATAATATGAAAGATAATGTAAAGGTTGAAGAAAAACAAGAAAAAGTCCCAAGTAAAGAGGAAGAAAAAATAAATGAAGATGAAGAACAACTAGATGAAAAAGAAGAGAAACCTGTTGAAGAAAATAAAGAATCAGTTAATGATAATAAAAGTAATAAAGAAGATAAAAATCAATCAAAGGAACAACCTAAGAAAAATAATAGTAATAAAACAGAAAACAGTAATAAGGTAGAAAATAATAAAACAGAAAACAATCAACCTACTTCAACACCTACACCTACTCTTAGTATAAAAGGAAATGCTGTTTATTATGGAAATAATGAGGTTATTGGTTTTAATAGAACTACACCTCGTTATTGGAGCAATGATTTAATCTCTCCTAGAATAAATACAGGTTTAATAAACTCTCTTTCAAGAGAAATTAAACAAGATATTTTAAAGAATTATATGTGTAAAGCAGTACCAGGTGGTTGTATATATGACGTATATTCTGGTTTAAATATTCCAAATGTATATAATGATTACGCAGGAGTTCTTAAAATTAGTATGGTAGAAGAGGCTCAAAAAGAAAGTGCGAAACATCAGAAAAGTATTGAAAATGCAAAATATTGTATTCAATATTTAAACTCAGGTGGAACTAGTGAATGTACCGAGTATCCTATAGATGCATGGCAAAGAGTAATAGACCAATGCCAAGATATAGTTAATGCAGAAAAACATGACACACCTATTATACAGAAGTCTGCTAGAGATTTTAAAACAATGATAAATTTACTTAATAGTTAGTTGTTGAGTCAGGGTAAAAACTTAATAATTATTGTGGGTGATTATGAATGATAAAAAGTAAAGTAAAATATAAAAATATTAAGACTGATATTCCAAGTAATACTCGTATCTCGAAAATAGAAAATGTCGTAGATAAGGATAAAAATGTTACTTTTGAAGTAATTATCGATAATAGGAATATTTATGAATTTGAAGATACTATATTCATGATCCTTAGTATAAGAGATGATACAGAAAATATAAGTGCTTTGGTAGTTGGTAATAATACTATTGAAACTGGAAATCTATTTAAAAGTATTCGTTTACAAGAAAAATATAGAATAAATGGTAATATTACAACAGATATAGATTTTGTATATGAAGGACTTCTAGAATTAGTAAAAGATGATAAGAAAATAAAGAAAGAAATGTTAAAAAATAAATTATTATTGGTTAGAGCAATACAGAAAATAGAATAAGGAGTATGAGTAGGAATGTTGGATAAATACGAAGATTTAAATTTAAGTGCAAAAGATTATTTAATTGATGAATTAGATAAAATATATTACGAGAAATATAATGAAGAAGCAATTTTAAAAAGATGCCATAATGAAATAAACTTATTTGATGAGAAAGGTTATTTATTCATTATTGAAATTCTACATAAGTTTAAGAAAGAAAACAAAAACATTTATTATCATTTTAGAGGTATGATTAATAATTCATTATTACTATATGTTTTAGGTTTAAGTAAGGTAAATCCCCTAGAATATAATTTACCATATGAATTGATTACAGACAGAACTATAAATGTTGATTTAATTGGTATTGATGTTGTTAGTTTAGTTGATTTTATATCAAAAAATTATTATGATAAATTAAGAATAGTAGCAGGTTCATATGAAAAATGTGAGATTGAAGAAAGAAATCAACTTGAAGAAAATCATTATTTATTTATACCTACTTTATATGAAGAAAAAAAAGATATTACTTTTAGATTAAATATTAATAATATTTTTGAAACAGTTGAAAATTATGGAAATTTTACTAATGATTATATTTCGGTTAGATTTGGGGAAAAATATTACCTATTTGATTATGATAAAGTTGATATAGAAAATGTTTTAAATATTGATTTTGAAAAAGATATTGCTAGTATATTAAAACCTAAAACAATAAGTGATTACATAAAAGTAAAAAGTGTAGGACATGGTACTAGTGTATGGAGAAACAATCAAGAATATTTAGTAAAAGAGGAAAAAATAAATATCAATAATTTAATAGCAACTCGTGAAGATATTTTAGAATATCTTTTAGACCATTCTATTGATAAAGAAATGGCTTTAGAAATCTTAAATTACATATATAGGAATAAATGGAATAATTATCCAAATTTGTGGGATAAATATGTAAAAATTATGAAAGAACATAATTGCGAAGATATTTTTATAGATATTTTCTCTAAAATTGAGTTTATATTTGGTAGAGGTCAAGCAGTTAGTGAGTGTTTATTCGTTTTAGATAAAGAAAATTATATTGAATGTAATTAAAGAAAGAAGTGATTTATATGTTAAAAACAGGATATGAAGAATTAGATAAAGTTATAGGTGGTTTAGAAAATGGAAAATTATATACTTTAGCAAGTCGACCAGGTGTAGGAAAAAGTACTCTTGCTTTAAACATAATAAATAATGCGTTTAAACAGTCAAAAGATAAGATACTATACTTTAACCTAGAAACACCAAAAGACTTGTTAAACGAGAGAATAACAAGTGATAATATAGAGATTATAGATACTCCTAGAACAACGATTGAGGAAATTAAAAATAAATGTGAATCGACTACAGATTTATCTTTAATAGTAGTAGATTATGTGCAACTTATTTATACTTCATCTTTTAATGGTAGTAGATTAGAAGAGCGTGAATATATTACACAAATTTTTAAAAGTATAGCAACAGATTTAAATGTTCCTATATTAGTCTTATCTCAATTAACAAGAGATATGACCAACTACGAAAATCAAGATTTTTCTCATTTGAAATTAACAGAAAGTATCTCATTACTACAAGATAGTGATAGAACTATATTTTTATATAGGGATAGTTATTTAAATAAAAATAATAAGTCATCCTTGAATAAAGATTACAGAATGAAAATAGTAAATACAGTAAAAAATATTGTAGTAGTGGTTATTCCATAATTAAGAAAAATTAAATATATTTAGAAAGAGATTATTGATATGAGAGAATTAACACCAGAGGAAAGTTTGGAGAAGTTTTTTAAAGATATAACAAATTATATGATTAATAAATCAGGGGGAGATATAAATAAAATTCCTACTTATGATGATATGCAAAAACTTGGTTATTTAGAGAAAAAGGAATATGATAGTGTTTACGTTAAAGTAAAAAAGTATAAACATTAAAAAGAAATAACAGATTACATTATACAAGGTAACTATATCTCATAAAAAAAGATAAAAATTATTTGGCATATATCCTTTTCATAAAGGTAACGAATCTACTTTATCTATTTCACAAGAAAAACAAATTTATAATGTTTTAGTTGTGGTGCAAGTGGCAATGTAATAGATTTTGTGAATAATTATGGCATAATTGAATTTAATGAAAAAGTAGATAAATATTTTGGGAGTGGTTAGTTTATGAAAATATACATAATTGAGAAAGATTTTAATAAATTTAAGTATTTGAAATTATACTTTAATGATGAGGGACAAATACATATGAAATGGGAAAATGGTAGAACCTTAGCATTAATGGTTGGGTTGGTGAATTTTATATAATTAGTGATTGAAAGGAAGTAATTAAAATGAATTTAAAAACAGGTTATGAAAATTTAGATAATATTATAGGCGGTTTAAATGGTGGAGAATTAATTACTATTGCTGGAAGATCTTCTATGGGTAAAAGTACACTAGCTCATAACATTGTAAATAATTTATCTACGCAGACTAATAGTAAAATACTATTCTTTACATTCGACAAGTGTAAAAATATTTTAAAATGGATAATGACAGGTAAAAACGTGGAGATTATAGAGGATTGCAGTTTTTCAATAGAAGATATGAGAAGAATATGTGAAGAGACATCAAGTCTTTCATTAGTGATAATAGACTGTATTCAGCTTGTGTTTGGTAATAAGTATGATGGGCGAAGATATGAGAAAGGTTATAGATGGATAGATGAGATATGTTATGTATATCAGCAACTAAAGAAAATGGCAATAAAATTAAATATTCCTGTTATAGTATTATCACAATTATCTCGAGATTTAGAGGAAAGAGAAGATAAAAGACCTATCTTAACAGATTTAAAAAAAATCGTAGAAATAACGCAAAAAGCCGATATAGTAGATACGCATTTATCTAATATAAAAGTACCTAATACAAAAGAGCGAGAAGATAAATTAACTGATAATGACGGAAGAATAATGCAAAAAATGGATAAAGTTATATTCTTGTATAGAGAGAATTACTATAACATTAATTATGACTTGAATGACATTGAATTAATAGTTGCTAAGAATACTGGTGGTTCTACTGGAACAGTAAAATTGTTATTTAATAAAGATACTCTAACTTATAAACAAGGAAGTAGTTTAAAAACAGGTTATGTAAAAGGGTGTACTGCTGAATTAAGAGTTCTTGATATAAAATGTAAGAAACAAATTTTAGATATAATTAAAGAAGAAGTTGCGAATTATTATAATATACCTAGCGAATATCTTAAAATGCGTATTAAAAAACTTGAGAAGAATAAGATAAATGTTAATAGAGTTAGTGAGGCTAGGGAAATGGCGATATGTCTTTCAATCGAGTTAACATCAATAGACAGACTTTTCATAGCAAATTCATTTGGAATATATGGTGTTTCAATAGGATTTTTTATTCACTTTTTTTATGATTTTAGAGAATATTTTAATAAGCATGAAGATTTAGAGTTTGCATTTAATAAATTAAAAACAATATGTGAGAAAAAGATAAATGATAAAATAGAAGAAATAAAAAAAGTATTGATATAGTTGATGTAATTAGAAATTATATACCACTAGAAAAACGAGGTAAAAATTATTTTGGTATATGTCCCTTTCATAAAGATAGCAAACCTATTTTATCTGTTTCACAAAAAAAACAGATTTATAAATGTTTTGGTTGTGGTGCAACTGGTAATGTAATAACTTTTGCGAAGAATTATGAAAGAGTTAAAACAAATGAAAAAGTGGAAAAATTTTTGGGAAGTGATTAGCTTATGGAATTTACACCAATGATTATATTAGTTCAAAAAGGAAGTAAGATTTACCCTAACACTAATCTACCTATTACATTATGGTTAAAATATAATGATAAACAAGAAATAATTTATATGCAAAATAACTATAATAAATATACTACTGGAGATGATTTAATTCCTATTAGTATTGATAAGTATAAACCTAAATTATTAGAAGAAGTAAAATTAAATGTTAAAGAAAAAGATTTTAAGAAAGTACTAAATTTTATTAAAGAAAAGTATCAAATATTGATTGATACAGTAAACGGTGTTGGTTTTGACTACTCTATTATGGAACATACGGATATTAATAGATTTAAACCTACTGTAATTGACGGTTTCTTCGTAAATGGGATAAGTGCTAGAGATTATCCTAGTCTTCCAGTTGATTTATTTCTATATTGTGACGTTAATGAGTATGATGATGAAAGAGATTTATATACTTTACTTATGCAAAACACCCATCAACACAATAAAAGATTTGAAGATTATGTAACTGTAAGCATTGATAAAGAGAACCCTAAACTTGTATATGACGTTCAACTAGGAATATCTAAAGAAGAATTTAAAAGAGTTCAAGATTTCATTAAAAGACATTATGATTTTTTAAAAGAATATACAGAAAGAAATGATATGGATATCAAAGATATTCACGATTACTTAAATAGTTGGGAAACAGAGTCTTGGTTAATTGATAGTATTAATGGTTATAGCATTTATCTTTATGTAGGAGATTATGAAAGTTATCCACATTTTCATTTTGTTGATGAAGAAACAAAAGGAAAAAAATTTAATGCTTGTATTAAAATTGATGAAGCAGAATATTTTAATCATTCTCTTAATAGAAATGATAAACTAAATAAAGAACAGAAAGAAGATTTACAGAAATTATTAGAAACACCATTTAGAAAAACTAAATATGCAGGTACTAATTATGAGTTTATAAAAGATATGTGGAATATAAATTATGATAATAAAGTTAGTGAAAGTTTAGAAATTCCAAACTATATAAATTTAAAATAATAATGTATAATTATATGTAAGGAAGTGGTTGTGAGTGAGTAAAAATGTAGTACATAAAATTAAGGTATCTAAAGAAGAATTTAGAAAAATTAAAAAAGGAAAGCAAACGCTTATTATTCGTTTAAATGATGAAGAATACACTAAAATAAAAAGTAAAGAAAAAGTTGTTATTCAAGGTAAAGTAGATAGATTTAAGAAAGCAGTAAAAGAAACACATACCTATCCTACTTTAGAAGATTTAGTTAGCAACGTGAAAAAAGAACAACTAGGATATAAGAAAAAATATACTCCAAATTATGAGGATTTAGTAAAGGAATATAAGAAAGAAGATATTAAGAAATATGGTATTTTAGGTATCGAGTTAAAACCTAAAAAACATATATTTAGAAAAATTTTACTAGGTGTATTGATCCTTGTGTTGTTGTTCTTAAGTTATTGTTTTGTTAGAAATAAACTAGATGAAATGAACACTAAAAAAATAAATAATACTATAAATGAACTTGCTAAAGAAAGAACTGATTATGTGTTTATCGAGATTAACCCATCTTTTGTACTTTCTATTAAGGATAATAAAGTAAATAATGTATCTTGTTTAAATGATGATTGTGTAAGTATATATGATGATATTGATATTAAAAATAGGACAATTAGTGAAAGTGTTGATAACTTGTATAACCTAGTTAAAAATAAAGGCTTTGATACTTCTAACGGTGTAAAAATAAAAACTACTATTGATTTAAATATAGAAGATAGAGATTACATAACAATAGAATTTATTAACCAAGAGACGAAAGACAAATTATTATCTAATGTAAAAAACAATGAAGGTATAAAAAAGAATAGCAATGATGATTACTACTCTAGTTTATGGGATAAATTGAAAAAAGATAATGATTACGGTAAAGTGTATTCTTGCAGTATGAATAATAATGAATTAGAATGTTATTTTATTATGGATTCGATTATAACTGACCCAAATAAAACTGATATTGCTACTTATGAAGTAAGACTTAATCGAATTGCAAATACATTTAATAAGTTTAATATTAAACATGATTATAAGAATGCCTATGACCTTATAATGAACCAAAATGACTGGAATGTTTTTATAGGAAACACACATTTTATACTTAGTGAAGGCCAGGGTTTTGCTGCAACTGTTGATGGTGTTGAAGTGATTAATAAACAAGAAAATCAGGTGTTAGAGTTACCACTTTCCGAAGATGAAGAATATACAAGATTTTTACCTCTTAGAAAATTAAATCTAATTAATCCAACAAGTAGTCTAATTCATATTACAAGTTGGGAGTCTGTGGCTAATGAATATCAAAACTAATATAAAGTAATGAAAAGACAATTTTATATAAGAACACAAAGATTAGAAATGTGTTCTTTTTTCTTTTAGAGGCGGGATTTTTTTATAAACGGATATTAAAATATTAACAGATTATGGGAAAGGAGTTAAAAAATGAGAATAAGCCCAGTAATTAAATTGGTAGATGATTTGCATAATGATGAAGATTATTTAAGGTACAATGAGATTTATAGCACTGAAAGAGTAATCGACAAAGACCTACTCATCAAATTACTTGATAAGTATTTCGATTTATATTATGCGTTTTTAAAAATGAATATTTTCTTGTATAGGTTTGATACTAAAAAATTAAATAAGGAATTACAAGACTTTCTTCGTTATAAAGGAAAACATTACTATATAGATGATTTGATTTTTGTTTTAAAATTTTATTTTAAGCATTATCCTAGGTGTCAAAGTGCTATGAGAAAAATAATTACTTATAAAATAAGACCTCTAAATGAAAGAAATCTTTTAAAGGAAATTCTTAACAACCCTATTGAAGAGCAAATAAGACCAACTTTTGAATATGAGGTTACAGATGATGAGCAATAGTATTAAATGGTTAAATGCCGACATATTAAGTAATATTTTTAAAGATTATCCTCTTTATTCACAAGACAATAAAAAGGATAAAAAAGTAATACTCGAAGTTTTTATCCCTAATCAAAATATGTATTGGTTACTTTTAGAGGGAAATAAAGAAGAAGATGACTTTACTTTCTTTGGCTATTGTAAAATCTTAGAGGCAGAGTTTGGATACGTTAGTTTTAATGAATTACACAGTTTAAAATATGATATTCAATATATCCACCACAGTATCCCTATTTCATTAGAAGAATTACAAGCAAAATATAAAATCGATTAAATACTAGTAATAACATTCGTTTATATGAGTGTTATTTTTTGCTTTCTACTTTATAATTAATGTAGGTGGTAATCTATGATGAAAAGCGAAATCTCTTTTTTAAAGAATGAACAAAAAGAAAATATTACGTCATACTTAGTTGATTGCATAAATAGAGTGCAGGATCATGAGCATATTTTATATTTTAGTTACTTTTATTCTAAACAGTTCCTATTAAATAAATATGAAATTTTAAATAGAGAGAATGTTACTGTTATACATGATACCTCTGTTACTCTTGAAGAATTAGAAAAGTATATACTTCAATACAAGCCTGATTATGTATTCATTGATTTTTTGAAGATGACAAAAAGACGAGATTTTTTTATTCAAAATAAGAGGTTACATTATGTTAAAGATACATTAAAGAAGTTTGAGGATAAGTACAATGTTAATGTTTTAGTTGTTGTCAATTGGTTAGAAGAAAAATAAAAAAGCCTAGTGTGGCTTTTTAATTTTGCTCGTTGTTCTTTTCCTTTTGTGTTTCTTCTAAAAGATTAAATGTTCTTATGTCGTTATCCATATTAAATAAGGCTTTATCTATTTTGACTTTGGCTACTGCTTGTTCTATATCTACTTGTTGATTATATTTTGAATTTCCGAGCCATATAAAATCATTAAGATTTTTGATTAGATGGTATTTATCCTCGTTTTCTATAAGATAATTTATTGTTTTAATGCTAGTACTAGTTGCTTCTTGATTGGTAGTCTCATTATAACAGTTATTAAGATATTCTATAGCTTTATCTGATAAGCCAGTAAGTTTATGAATGAATTGGTAATCATCATTAGTACTTTTTATGTCTATAAGACCCAGTAAATAATCTGTAGAACAGTTAAACTCTTCTGCTAGTTTAATTAAGTTATCAATATCAGGAAGTCTTTTACCAGTCTTATAGTTAAATAAGGCTCCTGTAGAAATATCTACTTTTTTACAAAATTCTCCTTGCGTTATTTTTAACTTATCCAACTCAATATTTAATCTTTGAGCAAAAATCACATTTTTATCGGCATTTTCCATTATTTTCCCTCTCTCTCGAACGTATTGTGAAAAAAATATTGTTTTTAATCACAAAAGTATTGACACTTGTTTTCTACTATGCTAATATTAGTACACAAGCACATATTAGAACGTTGATTTGTGAATAAAATTCGTTACGAAAGTAGATATATTTTTCTTTCGTTATAAAAACATTATATCACATTCAATACATTTGTGCAAATGAAAAAGGAGATGATTAAAGAAAATGAAAGAATAATGGGTACTGTATTGTATCAGGGGGTTAAAAATAAAAGAAAAGGAGGAAAAAACATGTTTGATAATATGGAAAATCATGTTGAAGAACAAAAAAAAGATATTGAATTAATGGGTAACAATTCAATATCAGACGATGGGGTTACTCAAATTCCATCTAATACAAGTATACCTCAAAAAGTTGAAAATATCAACGTAGATGAGTATATGCAAAAACAAATATTTGGAGATGACGTACCTAATTATAATTTTGAAAGTACAGAGTCTCCAGATAATCAACTGTTTGAAGAAACGTGGGAGAGCCTAGAACAGGTAGAGGATGAGTTGGAACAAGATGATATACCAAGATTTGGTATTGTAAGGAAGATAATCACAGATTTTACACCTAAAGAAAAATACCCAATACTGTGTTGGCTGATAGACGTAAAAGAAGAAGAAGATATAAAACATATCAAAATGAAGTATATTTTTTCTTCAAATAAAAATTTTCTTTACTTTGAATTTAAGCGTCTTCAAGAGACGTTAAAAGCCTTTAGAGTTGACACAACTTGTATTGGTTCAAAGACAGCAGAGAATATTGCAGATAAATGCCAATATTTAGTAGGAACTAAAGTTAAAATAGTTCAAACTAGAGAAAATAATTATGTTCGATATAAAATTATTGACACAGAAAGGAGTAAATATGAACGAGGGTAAGGAGATTATAAAAGTGCAATTAACTTGCACTTGTGATTATTTCCTTACAATAGGAGATAATCAGAAATTTTCACAGGGAGATATTATATTGGAGGACTTTAAAAGTTCTCCAATAATTCCCTTTTGCTACTTTGATTTGACATTAGATATTAAAAAAATGGAACAAAAAGATATAGATAGGATATTAGCACCTGTTTTTGGTGTCTACCAAATAGAATTAATATTTGATGATGGTGCTAAAGAAATCTTGTGTCATAAAGGCGGTATAAACAAATCTAAGGAACTGACAAAAGTTTCTTGTGATAGCGAGTCTATACGTATTGAAATTCAATTAGAAGGAGATGATTAAAAAATGGAACAACAAAAAATTATAAAGGAAATATGGCTAAGAGACCATTTTAGTGTATGTGTAGGACCTGAACCTATACTCAAAATATCAGGAGAAGAGTTGAAGAGTTTTAGGATTAGTGGTATTCAAAAGATAATATCATGCTGTAATAATAAAACTATAAAATGCTTTTCAAATTATACTTTTGATAGTTTTGATTTATACATAGACGGTTCCAAAATTAAGAGTTGCATCAAAGAAGAAATTTTAAATCCTGATTTTGCTATTGCTGGAATGGATTTGATTTATGAAAATGCTCCAACAGAAAAATATCATCTCCCATTTAACTTGATTGATGATTATGGAGATTTCAATAAAGTTGAACTGCTAGAAGAAAGCATTTGTATTAAAGTAGAGGTCAAATAGCAGATATATAACTCGTGTTTTGCAGTAGTTCCCAAAGTATACTTTTCGAAACACTATAAAATTACCTGTTTTGAATGTTTGAAAAAGTCCAATAACAGACTTCTGAAATATTTCATAAGTTTTAGGACTTTTTCAACCACTTTCGGGAGTGCCTATTCGCAAGATGGCATATATAATTTATTTCATACGAAAGGTGGTGTAATGGTGGATAGTAGAACGTGGGGGTATGCTCGTTGTTCAAGTTCTAGTCAAAATGAGGATAGGCAAATACAAGCGTTGATTGAAAGTGGTGTTGACTCACGTTTCATTCTAACTGACTTTGAAAGTGGGAAAGATTTTAATCGTGAACAATACCAAATTTTGAAAAAAGCATTAAGAGAAAATGACGTCTTAGTAATTAAAAGCATTGACAGACTTGGAAGAAACTATAATATGATCCTCGAAGAATGGAGAGACATCACCAAGAATATTAAAGCAGATATTCGAGTCTTAGATATGCCTATATTAGATACCAGCAAATATAAAGATTTACTGGGTAAGGTAATTAATGATATTATATTGGCTTTACTTTCTTATGTTGCAGAACAGGAAAGAACTTACATACGTTCTAGACAACGTGAGGGCATTGATTTATATTTGAAGACCAAGAAAACTAAAACAGGAAGACCTTATGGAAGACCTTCTATTCCTATTCCTACTGAATGGGCAACAGTTATTGCAAAATGGAAAAATAATGAGATAACTGGAAGACAGGCTCAAAAAGAATTAGGGCTAAAGCCAAATAAATTTTATAGATTGCTAAAAGAACAAAAAATAGAAAGGAACTGATTTAATAATGAAAAAGTCAAATATAGATGATATTAACAGAAAAAGGGGTATTGAAATGGAAGAAAATAAAGTAATAGTTGCAACATACAATCGTAGTGCAGAAAAAGATAGTGTAATGATAGAAGAAAGAAACAAACTATTAAAGCGTCATTGTGATAAAAAGGGATATAAAATTTTTAAATCTTATATAGATAATGGGTATAGTGGAATTAATCTTAATAGACCAGCATTTCAAGAAATGTTAGAAGATATGAAAAAAGGAGCATTTACAAAGTTGGTTGTAACAGAAATGGATAGATTAAATCGTACGGCGATTGGTTTTTACGAACTATTAAAAGAATTTGAAAAATATAATTGTGATGTAGAGTGTATTCGTGATGGGATAGATACTTCAGAACCATCTGGGGAATTGTTTACTAGTTTGATTAAATATTTTGCAGAATTTGGAGAAGAACTTAAAAAAGAGAAAAAGTAAGAAATCGAGGTGTTAAAATTGTGTTTGATGATAGCAGTAAAAAAATTATAGTAGCACTCTACAAAAGGGTATCTACCGATGAACAAGTTGCTAATGGTCATAGCCTTGATGAACAGGAAAGAATAATGAGAAATTATTGTGAAACTTTTGGATATACTGTATACAAAGTGTATTCTGATGAGGGCTTTAGTGGTAGTGAAACTTCTAAAAGACAGGCATTTAATCAAATGATGGAAGACATGAAGAAAAAAAAGTTTAATAAAATTATAGCACTTAAACTTGATAGAATGACTAGAGATTTATGTGATTTTGTTCAATTTGTTAAAGATACTGACAAATATAATTGTGGTTTTGAATTCGTTTTAGAAAAATTTGATACTACGACTCCTACAGGAAGAATGATAATGTATATATTAGGTGTTTTTGCCCAGTTTGAAAGAGATATAATAAGACAACGTACTAAAATTGGAATTGAAGGTGCTATAGACAAAGGACATTATGGTGGACCAATTCCTTTTGGATATAAGAAAGATAAAGATAGTAAACTTTATTTAATAGATGAAGAAACTGCACCTATTGTAAAAGAAATATTTGATTTATGTTTAAAAGGAAAAACATATCAGCAAATAGCCAATATAATGGAAGAAAAATATAGTTTTGTTACATATACTAGAAGAGATAAACATACCGGAGAAGTAACAAAGAAACGGAAAAGTTGGCGTGATTGTACTATTGGTACGATATTAAATAATAAGGTTTATTATGGTGTATATGAATCACAGAAGAAAAATAAAGAGGTAAATGGGAAAGAAAAGACAGGGCATATACCACCTATTATTAGTAAGGAAATATTTGAAGATTGTCAGGTAAATATTGAAAGAAATAGTAGAAACTATTATCGTAATAAAAAATATTTATTTATGCAAAAGTTAGTGTGTCCAAAATGTGGTAGAATTATGGCATGTAATGGTACTAAAAAACCTAATGGCAAAGAGTATCTATACTATAAGTGTAAAGATTGTAAGACACGTTTTAGGGAAGATTTAATTGAAGAAACGCTTATAAAAAAATTGTCTGGACTATTGCAGTTTTATTTAATAACCCATGATAACTTAATTCCAATTGATGACGATATGTTAGAAAAATTAAAGAATGGAAAAACTGATAATACAATTAGATATGCTTTTGATACTTTAGCAATAGACCAAAAGATTGATAATTATAATTTTTTAGATGGTATATGGAAAGCGATAAGTTATGAAGAAAAATGTGACTTTATTTATGAGTTTATTGATACAATAAAACTCAAGCAACGTACAATTAGGGGTGAAAAAACTATTGAGTTACTACAAATAAACGCAAGACCTCGCTATTTAAAACAAATTACAGATTTATTTAAGCAAAATATATTAGATAGACCTTTATGTGATGGTAGAATTAATCTAACGACTTATAAAAGTCGTGCAAAGGCAGAGCAATATATTGAAGTGCTACGTGATAAATACAATATTGAGGTTATTGATGGTTACAATCAAAGAGAATACTTAACTCCTGATGTACTTAAAGATGTCTTTAAAATAATCAAGATTGAAAGTAATAATTTTGCTGAAAAAAATGGTCTTTTGTATTTGAGAGTCATAACTTAGAAATTTGACTTAAAATTAATTGACTTATTTAACAGGAAAATGATAGAATATACTTGTTGAATTTCAAAAGGAATTTTACAGGAAGTTCTAAAGAAAATTTGCAGAAGAAAGGAATAAAGCAAAGACGCTTAAAAGTTGGAAACGGGCTTTATATTCGGACCATTTAGATTATAACAGGTTAATCCTGTTTTTCTTTTGAATCAATAAGTCTAAAAGTATTTATAATCGTTTAATTATGTTTAAAAAGGTTTATAAAAAATAAGTGGTAGATAAATCTTTTGTTCAAATTTTTATCATACATATGATATACTATTAACAGTTAGAAAGGAAGTGGACTATGAAAATAATTGATTTTATTAGCGAAAATAAAGAATATTTAGAAGATATTATTACGAGGAGTACATATCATTCTAATGCAATTGAAGGTAGTACACTAACCTATGCAGAAACCTATGCTATTCTTTTCAATGATAACAGTTTTAAAATTAACAATAAGGAACCGAGAGAAATCTATGAAGCAATTAATCATAAAAAAGCAATGTTGATTTTATTTAATAAACTACAAAAAAATGAATTAGATTTAGATGAATATTTTATTAAACAAATGAATGAAGTAATAAATCAAGATATCAAAGATACAAAAGGGTATCGGAATGTTAGAGTAATGATAAGAGGAAGCGAACATATTCCTCCAAGTCCAGAGCAAGTCAATAATTTAATGATGTATTTTGTTTATAATTACAATCATGATGAAAACACAGATATTTTTTATAAAATTGCCAATTATCATTTAGAATTTGAGAGTATTTATCCTTTTGAGGATGGCAACGGTAGAACAGGAAGATTATTAATTAATTTTGAATTATTAAAAAATAATATTCCACCTATTGTTATTCCAAAGGAAGAAAGAACAACATATTTTGAATTCTTAAGGAATAAAGATGTAGAAGGTTTGGCAAACTGGCTAAGAATTTTATCTGAAAATGAAAAAGAAAGGATAGAATCTTTTAAATCTTAATAATGTATTACATCTTATTTACCACTTAAAAATTCCAAATCTTTTAAATTTGGTTAAACAATTTTAAACATATTTATTGCTTTATAATTGATTTTCAATGGGAAAACTGTATTTCTAAATTTTTAGTAAACAACTTAAATCAGACCTGTTTTCCTGACCATTTAGAGATTAGGAACTTTAATTAAGTTCTTTCTTAGTCAAAAGAGAATCCAGTACTACCAAATATTATAGAACTTACTTAGTTCGTGTTATCGTCTATAAATATTATTCTTTATTTGAACAACAAATCCTTTAATTTTATTACAAAAATTTAAGAAATAATGATTGACAAGTTAATTATTGTATGTTATGATATTAACAGTTTCATATGGGGAATTAGCTCAGCTGGCTAGAGCGCCACGTTTGCACCGTGGAGGTCAAGGGTTCGAATCCCTTATTCTCCACCATTTAGTTTTTTGAACGTTGATTTTCAACGTTTTTTTTCGTATTTTTTTAGTTCATTTTCTTGAAATGACTTTGTTTTACTATTATAGTCCTTTTTTAATTAATCGTATTTTGCCACTATTATATAGATTATGTAATTACATTTAGTCATTTTATTGAAAAAAGTATAATATAAATTTATTTTGTTAAAATTATGATTTAAATTCGCCATCAAATGATAATTTACATAAGATACTATAAAAAATATATAATTAAAAATAAAAGGATTGCATTCTTTAAACAAGTTTACAATCCTTTTTATTAATATAAATATTAATTACTACTTATAGTTCATCTTTTTGATAATGTATATTTTTTCGAATCTATAGTTTCAATTCCAATGATTGGCAGTAAATTTCAAATTTCTTCAATTGTATTTAATTTATAATTATAGCCATGTTTAGTTAAATAATTACTTGACTTGTTTTGTTTATTATATTTTTCATTAAAAGATAATTCTATAATGTTTCTTAAACTAAGGATAACAAAAAATTAAATAGTTCTTAAAATAAATTTATATTAATTGAAATCATTATAAAAAATTTTATCTGGTTTAGAATCAAATACTTTAGAAATTCTTACTGCCATATCATATGATAGGCGTCTAGACCTATTTTCTAATTGACAATAAAAGGCATTACTAATATTTAATTTATCTGCCATTTGTTTAATAGTTAAATTATTATTTTTTCTTATTTCTATTAAAGTTTCAAAAGCTTTATGATTTTTATTTTTCATATTATTATTTTAAATCCTTTCTGATTATATTTTATCATAAAATTTAATTATAGTTAAGCACAACTTTACATTTTTAGTTAGCCATTTGTGAGAAAATATATTTGTTTTAAGAAATAGGTGTAGTATGAAGTATAAGAGAGAATTTTATTTTAATCCTGAAATTAAAAAAGTAATTGCTAAAAATATTCGAAAATATAGAATTGCTTCTAATATAACTCAAGAACAATTGGCTCTTGATTGTGATTGTTCATATGAATTTATTAGAAGACTAGAATCAACTGGAGCTAAAGAAGGAATATCATTACAATTACTTTATAAAATTTCAATAGTTTTAAATACTAGAATAGATAAATTTTTTGAAGATAATAATACAAAGTAATTTTATTTAAAAAAAATAATAAACTCTAATAGGTGGTTATATGCTTGTTAGAGTATTTTTGTTTTTAACAGGATTTGGATTAACTGTTATTGGCAGTGTTTATATTATAAGTTATTTAAATTTACTTACAATAGGGTATAATTTTTTGGAATATGTTAATTTTATAAGTAGACAATTAGAATGCCTATACTTTGCATTAGGAATAATTTTAATGGGCATTACAGTTTTCATATCGGGAGGAGAAAAAAATGAATTTTATATATGATATTTTAGTTAATTTTAATAATAATTTATATGACTTTTATGAATGGAATGTTAGTGATAATGTAAGCCATATAAGAAAAATGCCACTTTTTAAAGTTAAGACAGAAGTATTAGAAAAGATAAAAGATTATAGTGTAAAAATTGATATTGATTTTTTAAAAAAAATAGAAAATAGAACTGAAAAATTTACTAGTAGAGATATAGAAAAAGTGGAATATGCTGCTTTATTTAGTGATTGTAATGATGTAATAGCTGTTAAATTTACTAGAGATGGTATCAATAAATATTTAAGTAAATTATTAGTTGACGAACAAGAAGAAGTTATTGAAGTATGTAATAGATGTAGTGAAACAAATGTAGAATTTGAAATTATAAAAATAAGAGAAAAAAATAATTTTAAAACGAGAATGCAAGTAGAAAAAATGAATTATTTATTAAAATCTTTGAAATTATTAGAAAAAAATAGGGAAAATGAAAAACTCAAATATTTATATTTTGAATGCTTTGATGAAAAACAAGACTCTGTAAACATAATTTTGGATAAGTTAAAAAAAGCAATAGATAATGAAAAAGTAGAAAAAACAATGTATGATTTTTTTAAATTGATTTCAATTAACTAAAAAATGTATAAATTAAAATGAATTAGTTAAAATAATAAACAAGGAGGAAAATTATGAAAAAAATTTTTTGTGCATTTGCTTTAGTTTTAATATTAACTGGATGTGATATGGGAAAAAAACTTGATAATACTCCAACTAAGAAAGTTGAAACATTTTTAAACAAATATCAAACTTTAGATGATGATGTATTAGATAGTTTAGATTCTGTAATCGATTCAGAAACATTATTTAACAATGATCAACGTGATAAATATCGTGATATTATTAAATCTAATTATCAAAAAATGAGTTATAAAATAAAAGAGGAAGAAATCGATGGAAATTCAGCTACAGTAACAGTAGAAATAGAAGTTATAGATTATTCTAAAATTATGTCTGAATCAGAAGGTTATAAAACAGAGCATCCAGATGAATTTCTAGAAAATGATGAATATAGTGAATCTAAGTATATAGATTATCGACTTGATAAATTAAAAACAGCTAAAGAAAAAGTAAAATATACAATGGATTTAACACTTACTAAAGTTAATGATGAGTGGATAATTGATGATTTATCTAAAGAAAATGAAGCCAAATTAAATGGTGTTTATAGTTATTAAAAAATGTGGAATTCCACATTTTTATTTTGTTGTAATACGATAGAAATTAAATGATGGCCTATTAAATAGTCTAACACCTAATATAGTTGTTCCAACTCCACTTGATATATATAAATCAGTATTATTAATTTTGTAATATTCATCATAGTATTTTTTAGATCCTATAGGAGTGTATAAAGCACCAATAAATGGTAATCTTACTTGACCATTATGAGAATGTCCAGATAATACTAAATTAAATTTATTATAATCTATTTCTTCAATAAAGTCAGGTTCATGTAGTAATAAAATACTATAAACAGGTTTATTTATACTATCTTCATTAAAACCATTAAGATAATTCATGATTGGTTCAATTTTGTCTTTAATATTCTTTGTTCCATATAGATTAGTACTAATGCCTGATAAAACAATTGGTTTAGATTTATTTAAATAAATAACCTCATATGTATCATTTAGATTTTTAAATCCTGAATTATCAAAAAGTAATTCCCATTTTTTAAAGTCATAATCATGATTTCCTTTAATAGCATATTTACCTATAGTAGCATGCATTTCATTCATTATTTTACTAGCTTCTTCTATTTGTTCATTTGTTAATCCGCTGCTTGAAATATCACCAGTAAATACAATAATATCAGGTTTGAGTTCATTTACTTTGTTTTTTAAAGTTTGTAACTCTTTTTTATTTATTGTTTCCCCATAATGAATATCTGAGATATGGATAAGTTTTAAACCATGATATTCCTCTGGTAAATTATTTACTTCAAGTTTATATTCTTTTACTTTTAATCCTTTTGATCCAATAAATAATGCATATAAAAAAACAATTCCTATAATACCAATAAAAATTAAAAATCCAATTAAAATCTTAATCCAAGTCTTCATAAAATCACCTGTTATAATTTTATCATAAAAACAATAGAAATATAATAAGAAAACAGTCTTACGACTGCTAAAATGTATATTATCTGTAATATGGTCCATAATAATATGGAGGATAAGGATTATAATATGGTGGTCTAGGGTAAAATGCTGGAGCAAGTAATCCACCTGTAATTCCACCTAAAATAAATGGTCCAATAAATCCAATGCGATCATCATTAAATGTGTTTGGGAAATTTGGTCTATTAGGTCTATTAGGACGATTATAATAATAAGATTGGTTAGGATACATAGTATGCCTCCTTTCATAGGTATTTTATGTAATTATAGAAAAAGGGTGAAAAAAGTGGAGAATGAATTACTAAAATTAAGTAGTACAATTGTAAATTATAGTGTAAAAATAAAAGAAGGCGATAGAGTTTTAATATCTACTAATGGTCTTGAGCCTAAATTTTTAGTTAAGGCATTAATTAGAGATATTGTTAAAGTAAAAGGAATTCCTTTTGTTAGAATTATTGATAATGAAATAAATTCATTACTTACAGAACTTACAACTTCTAAAAGAGTAGATGAACTTGCACGTCATAAAAAAGAAGAAGTTGATAATTATGATGTTTTTATAAATATTAGGTATACAGAAAATGAGTATGAAGGCAAATATATAAATTCTTCTATAAGAAAAGAAATAGGCAGTAAAACTGCTAAAAGTGATGATATAAGAATTAACAAAAGAAGATGGGTACTTCTTAATTACCCATCATTAATTGATGCTTATAAAATAGGTATGCCATATGATGAGTATAAAAACTATTCTATTAAAGCTATGAATTTTGATTATTCAAGTATGGAACATGATATATTACCACTAAAAAAATTGATGGAGCAAACAGATAAAGTACGCATTGTTTCTCCTAATACTGATATTAGTTTTAGTATTAAAAATATTCCAGTTATTCCTTGTTGTGGAACTAGTAATATACCTGATGGTGAAATTTATACTGCTCCAATAAAGACAAGTGTGAATGGCAAAATCACTTATAATACACCATCACCATACCAAGGAAATATTTATCATAATGTTAGTTTAACATTTAAAGATGGAAAAATAATTGAGGCCACTTGTGATAATGATAATGAATCTTTGAATGCGATATTTGATACAGATGAAGGTTCTAGATATGTAGGAGAATTTTCTTTAGGTTTAAATCCTTTAATTACTAAACCAATGGGAGATATTTTATATGATGAAAAAATAATTGGTAGTATTCATTTTACTCCTGGCAAATGCTATGATGATGCTAAAAATGGTAACGATTCAGCTATTCATTGGGATATGGTTTTAATTCAAACTGAAGAATATGGTGGTGGAGAAATATATTTTGACGATGTACTAATAAGAAAAAATGGTAAATTTGTATTGAAAGAATTAGAACATTTAAATTATAACTTAAAATAGGGCTTAAAATTAAAACTTCTTCATATATTTAAATAGGTGATATAATGAAGAAGTTTTTTGAATATATTGGATTATTAACTTTAATAGGATTTAGTTTTTTTTATACTGAAAGAACTACTAGTGTAGTCAAAGAATTAGATGATATTATGATAAAAATAAAAGCAGAAGCACCAAACTATTATAAAAAGGTAGAGGAAGCTATTATTAAAGATAATACTATTATACCTGGAATAAGTGGTAGAGAAGTAGATATTAATTCTAGTTATAGTAAAATGCGTAAATTAGGTGTTTTTAATGATGGATATTTTAAGTATAAATATATTAAGCCTAAACAATTATTAAAAAATAATTTAGATAAATATATAATTGGTGGTAATGATAATAAAAAAGAAGTTAGTTTAATATTTCTAGTTGATCAAAGATCGGACATTAAACAGATTTTAGATATTTTAAATAATAATAAAATATATGGCAATTTCTTTGTTGATGGAAATTGGTTTGAAAACAATAATGATAAAGTAATAAATTTGATAAATAATAATCATAATGTAGGTAATTTGAGTTACAATTTAGATTATCAAAATAGTTCATTTGTTTGGATGGATACAATAATAAAAAAGATTGGTAAGCAAAATATTAGCTTTTGTTATAAAAATGAAAATAGTAGAAATTTAGAAAATTGCACTTTACAAAAAGACTATATTATAAAACCTACAGTAGAAATTGAAAATTACCCATTAATTAATGTTAAAAATAATTTAAAAAATGGTATTATTATTTCGTTTAAAATAAATGATAGTTTAATTAAAGAATTGGATTTAATTATAAATTATATAAAATCAAGAGATTTAAATATTGTTAATTTGGAAACTTTATTAAATGAGTATTAAATAATATAACTACTATATTTATTTAATACTATATTTTTCTAGTATAGAGAAATATAACCGTTAACTATATATAACATTAGTTAAGAATTGATATTTTTGTGATATAATCTAACTGGTGATATTATGAAAAAACCAGAATTACTTGCTCCAGCGGGAAATATGGAAAGTTTAAAAGCCGCTGTTTTGGCAGGATCTGATGCAGTATATTTAGGCGGTTATAAATTTGGGGCTAGGACTTTCGCAAAAAATTTTAATAATGAAGAAATAATTGAAGCTATAAACTATGCTCATTTATATGGGGTTAAAATTTATGTTGCAGTAAATACTTTGATTTATGAAAATGAAGTTTCAGAGTTTATGGATTATGTAGATTTTTTATATAGAAATAATATAGATGCTTTAATTATACAAGACATTGGAATGTTGGATTTAGTTAGAAAAACTTATCCTAAATTAGAATTACATGCTTCTACTCAAATGCATATTCATAATTTAGAAGGAGTAAAATTTGTAGAAAGTTTAGGTGTAAAGAAATGTGTTATTGCACGAGAAACTGACTTTTTGACCATAAAAAATATAAAAGAAAATACTGATATAGAATTAGAAGTATTTGTTCATGGAGCCCTTTGTATTAGTTATTCTGGTGAGTGTTTAATGAGCAGTTTAATTGGTGGTAGAAGTGGTAATCGTGGAAGTTGTGCTGGATCTTGTAGATTAAAATATGATTTTATTCATGATGGTAAGAAATTAAATAAAGATGAATATTTGCTAAGCACTAAAGATTTAAATTCTTTAGAAAATGTTGGTACTTTAATTGATATTGGTGTAGATAGTTTTAAATTAGAAGGTAGAATGAAAAGTCCTAGTTATGTTTATATGGTAACTAGTTTATATAGAAAAGCTATTGATTCTTATTTAAAAACTGGCAAAGTAAATATTACTAAGGAAGAAATAAAAAATTTAAAAAAAATATTTAATCGTTTATTCATCAAAGGCTTTTTATTTAATGAAGAAAATGATAACTTTATTAATCCTTTTAGACCCAATCATTTAGGAATTGAAATTGGTAAAGTTATAAATGTTAATAAAAATAATGCTTTAATTAAGTTAAGTGATGAATTAAATATAAATGATGGGATTAGATTTTTAGGTGAAAAAGATACTGGCTTAATTTTAACTAGTATGTTTAAAAATGGTAAAAAAGTAACTAATGCTTATAAAAATGATGTCATATCTATAAAGGTGAAAGAAGCGGTTAAGAAAGGTTCAACTGTTTTAAAAACAACTGATTATCTTTTAAATAAAAAGATAGAAAATGAATTAAAAAATAGTTTTCGAAAAGTATTAATTGATGGTGAAATTAATTTATGTATTGGAAAACCAATGAATTTAGTTGTAAATGATGGAATAAATAAAGTTTCAGTTTATGGTGGAATTGTGGAAAAATCAAAAACGGCACCTATAAGTTTAGATAAAATACAAGAACAATTAAGTAAGTTAGGTTCAACTGTCTATGAGCTTGAAAATTTAAAAGTAAATAAAGATAAAGATATATTTGTATCTATTAAAGAGTTAAACGAACTTAGAAGAGAAGCTATTAATATTTTGAATGAAAAAAGATTAGCTAAAAAAGAATATGTAAAAAAAGATTATTATATTAAAGTGCCTGATTTTAAAAAAGAACGAATATATACTATATTAGTTAATAATAAAGAACAATACACAAAAATAAAAGATGAAGATTTTAAAATAATTTATATAGATAATTTAGATTTATATGAAAGGATAAATGATAAGAGAAAGGTATTAAAATTAGATAGAGTAATAAACAATTATAAAAATTATGATTATCCTTTGCTTATAGGAGAATTAGGTAGTATTAATTATTATAATGATATTATATCTGATTTTAGTTTAAATGTTGTTAATTCATATAGTGTGGCTTTTTTACATAGTTTAAATGTTAAAAGAGTAACTTTATCGTATGAACTTAATGATAGTCAAATAGAGGAATTAATTAATTCATATTATAAAAGATATAATAAAAATCCTAATCTGGAATTAATTGTTTATTCTAAAGAGGAGATAATGGTCAGCAAATTTAATTTAAATAAATATTTTAAAGTAGATGGATGTTCTTATCTAAGAGATAGATTCAATAATTTTTATCCTATTATTATAAAAAATGATTTAATGTATATTTATAATTATAAATATAGGAATTTAACTAATCATAATGAATATTTTAAAATGGGAGTAAATAGTTTAAGATTTAATATTTTTGATAATAAAGATATAGAAGTATTAAAGAAATAAAATTTGTTAGCTTTAAACAAAATAAAATAAAACTAAATAAAAAATTAAAAATTAGGTAAATAGATAATAAAAATTTGAAAGTAAAAAAATAAAATATTCATGTAAATTATTATCATACTATTTAAATATAAATTATAAAAAATCATTAGAAAATTTAAGATTATCAAAAAATGAATTAGATAAAGAGTATGAAAAAGATGTATCATTAAGATGTGATTATGTAGCAAATATAAGAGGAATATCAATAAATATAGAAGTAAATAATAATGGTACAAATATATATACTAAATATAAGAAAAAAATAGTATACTAGTGGTATAGAAAGCTTAAATGAAGGAGAAAAATTTATATTAGGATTAATAGAACCAAATATAGAAGAATCTATAAAACTAGGAAAGGATATTAAAGAGATGGAAGAATATATAAAAGAAGCAACTTATGTTAGTAGAGATGAACTTATATTAGAATCATATGATAAAGAATGGGCTTTAAAAGATCAAGGTAAAAGAGAAGGATATGAAGAAGGAATATCAAAAGGTTTAAAAAAGGCATTAAACAGACTAAAAAAGATACCGTTATATCAATGTTAAAAGAAAATGTTGATACCCAGTTTATACCAAAAATAACTGGTTTAAATAAAAAAGAAATTACGAATATAAAAGAATCAATTGATGAAACATAATTGATTCTTTTATATTTATAAATGCAATCAAAATTTTTAACAATATTTAATTTTATGTAATGATTTTAATAGATTAGTTTATAAAAATAATATATAAATTTAAAATACTTGCAAATACTAACCATAACCAATAAGGTATTTGTAATAAACTTGCTATTTTAGAAACTTTATAAAAATTTTTGATCATAATACTTACTAAATATAATAGTAATAAAATCCATATAAAAGCTAATATTTTAAAATTAAATATAAAAAATATAATACTCCAAAGTAAATTGACAATTAATTGTACTTTATAAATAAATAATGATTTTCTTTTAGAGTATGAATTACTTTTAGACACTATATATGCCGAAATTCCCATTAGTATGTATAAAATTGTCCATACGACTGGAAAGACAATTCCAGATGGTGCAAAGGATGGTAAATTAAGATTAGAATAATTATTAAAACTAGAAGTTAATAAGCCTATAATAGTACCTAAAATTAGCGGGATAGCAATATTCATAATTAAATTTTTCACATTCATAATATCACCTATTTAATTTTATGATAAAAAGTAATGATTAATTCTATAAAATATTAGTTGTTATTAGCTTTACATAGATAACATAATTTTTATTAATATAGTCTTTAAAAGTAACATATCAGCAAGATAACGAATCTAGATTTTAGTTATAAATATTCTTTTATTATCCGATACTGTTCTAATAATTTGTCAAAAGAAATTCTACAATTAGCCCCACTTGTTGATGGTAGATTTATAGCTTCTATACCAGTTTTAGGATAACAATATTTTTGATATAAATCATAGGCCTTTTTTCCTGTTGTAAAAACATGAGTAACTTGACTATTGTTTAATATTAAATTAATATCGTTAACTTCAATATCTTTTATACTAGAATCATCAGAATTATTTATTTGACATGATTTTAACACATCCCATAAGGCAATGTTGTTATCTTTTAAAAATGTTACTTTATCATTAATACTACCAATGTTTACATTAAACAAAGATTGCAATATTTTCCAAAATCTATTTTGAGGATGCATATAGTAAAAACCAATTTGTCTAGATTTTACAGAAGGAATTGATCCTAGAATTAATATTTTAGAATTTGTATCATATATAGGTTTAAATTCATGACAAACTTTCATAATATCACCAATAATATTTTAATACTAAATATTAGGATTTTCAATATCTAGAGAATCTTCCACAGGAGATTTAGCTGTAATATATAAAACAATAATCGCACTTACCACTGATAAAATGGATGCAAAAACATCTAAATCATTTAATTTAACATTACTTTCTTTTTGTTTAGAGATTTCTCTTAATTCATAACTTGAATATAAAAACATTAAAACAATAGTTAAAGATAAAATACGATTTAAGTTACTAATAATATAAGTTTGTTTAGTATTAAAGAGTGGCTTTTGATGTAATGTATATTGTCTTTGATTATATGTCAAAATAATTGTAACAATTAAACTTACAATAAAAAGTATGGACCCAGTTAATTGTATATCAATAATTTTTAATTTTTCTTCTAATTCATTCATATTAAATTATATTAATTAATAACATCTTTTAGTTCTTTTAACTGTGATACTGTTACAAATTGAAAACCTTGTTTTTTTAATTTTGGTAGTATAATTTCTAATGCTTTGTATGTTCTTTCATGTATATCATGCATTATAATAATATCACCATCTTTAATACTAGAAAGCGTTTTAGAAGCAATTTTTTTATAATCTTTGATTTCCCAATCCCTAGTATCTATATCCCACATTATGAAATCTAAATTAATATCTTTTTTTAATCGATTATTTACAGAACCATATGTAGGTCTAAATAGTTTAGGAGTAAATCCAGTTATTGTTTTTATTATGTTTTGTGTTTTATTGATTTCTTCACTTAAATCATCGTCATTTAATTTGGTTAACCATTTATGATCATAAGAATGATTTCCTATTTCATTACCATATTCATACATTAATTTTAAAGTGTCTTTATATTGTTCAGCTTTATTTCCAATAATAAAAAATGTTCCAACTGCATCATACTTCTTTAAAAGTTTGATTATTTTTTTTGTATAAACACTTGGACCGTCATCAAAAGTTAGTGCAATAGCTGGTTTTTCTAAATCAAAATCAATAATGTTAGGTACAATCTCAATGACCTCTTCTATCTTTGAATTATTTTTAAATGGTATAGTTAAACTAATTATATTGCAAGAGCCATTAGTAATTTCATAAGGATTAAAAAATATATTGATATTATTTTTATCTATTGAAAATAAGTTGTAATTTTTTAAATCAGTGTTAATTTTAGAATCAATCCTTTCTAGTATAAGACAACTTTTATATTTTTCTATTAACTGTTTCTTTAATTTTGGTATTTCTGATTTTAGTAAATTATCATTTATTAAATTTCCAAGAGTTAAAACTTTATTTTTGTTTTTATCATATACAATTGTGTAAACTTCATTTGTAGGGTGAGCCTCAGTATTAACTGAAATAAATGAAGTCAAGGTAATACTTATATAATTATCAATTAAATCATAGGAATAACTAATATTTAATTCCTTTGATTTAATTTCATCATTATTATTTTTAAATTCATTATAAACGTTATCTATATAATTAGAAATGTAATTGTCAACTTTTCTAATATTAGTTATTGGATAATTTATAGCAATTTTTACATCATCATCGTATTCAATTACAGTTTTTGTTTTTGGCTTTTCTTTTGAACAACCTGATATTAAGAAAATTAAGAAAATAATTAATATTTTTTTGTACATTTTATTCACCTTTATTTAAGTATATTAGAGCATATTATAAGATATGTTTTATTTAATAAAATAGAAAATTAAAAAATAGAAAAAACTGAAAAAATAAAAATCAAAAGAAATTAAAAAAACGTAAAAATTAAAAAAATTAAAAAAACCAGATAACATACAAAATCTAGATTTGTCTTTTAAAATAAAACAAAAAACACCATTTTACTTTGTAAAAGTTAAAATTAAAAAAAGAAAAAAATCCAAAAATTATAAAAGCGTAAAATTTTAAAAAGTTAAAAAAACAAAAAAGTATTGAAAATAAAAGGCTTTTGAAAAATTGCCAAAAAAAGTTAAAAAAAGTTACAAATTTTTGTTGCTTTTTTATATTTATTTATACTATAATGAAAGTGTAAAAAATAGTAGTGGAGGGTAAGTTTATGGTAGTCAAAGAAGAATTGTTGACAACTTTAAAAGTAGTCAAAAGAACAGGAAAAAAGGTAGATTTTGATGGTTCAAAAATAGCTTTAGTTATCAAAAAAGGATTTGACAATGTTAAAGTTTTAGAAGAAGATGATGAAGTTACTAAATACACAGAAAAAGATATCCAACATGTATATAAAGAAGTAATTTCTAGAATTGAAAAAGAATTTAAAGGTGAAGAAAAAATAAAGATTGAACAAATACAAGATTTAATAGAAGAATCATTGCAAAAGAAGGGCTATGCAGATGTTTATAAACATTTTTCTGAATATCGAGATAGAAGAAATCAATCTCGTCAATTATTTTCAGATGAAAAGAAGCTACATAAATTTTTAAAAACAATCGAAGGTTTGGGGCTTAAGTCTGCGAATGAAGATAACAACAAAAGAGAAAATGCTAATGTTGATGGAGATACAGCTATGGGGACAATGTTACAATATGGTTCAACTGTATCAAAAGAATTTGCTAAAACATATTTAATGAAAAATAAATTTAGTGAAGCTCATGATAGTGGGGCAATTCACATACATGATATGGACTTTTTATCGATGGGTACAACAACTTGTATGCAAATAGAACTAGATAAATTATTTAAAAACGGTTTTTCTACAGGCCATGGCTATTTAAGAAGTCCTCAAGATATTATTAGTTATTCTGCTCTAGCAGCAATAGCAGTTCAATCTAATCAAAATGATCAACATGGTGGACAAAGTATACCAGCTTTTGATTATTATATGGCTCCAGGAGTACTTAAAACATTCAAAAAACAATTCAAACAACAAATTTATGATTATTTAGATTTTGAATCATTATTAGATTTTGTTAATATGGATAGAGTAGCTAAAGAAATAGATAAATTAAATTCAATAGAAGTTAATATAGATGATTTTAGTAACTTCTATAAGGAAAGTGAAAAATTAAGAAAACTATTTGAAAAAAGTTATGAAAAAGCTTTGCAAAAAACAAATCGTTCTACTTTTCAAGCAATGGAGGCTTTTGTTCATAATTTAAATACAATGCATTCTAGAGCAGGAGCTCAAGTACCATTTTCTTCAGTTAATTTTGGAACAGATACATCAGAGGAAGGAAGAATGGTTATTAAAAACTTTTTATTAGCAATCGATGAAGGTTTAGGTAAAGGAGAAACACCTATATTTCCAGTATCAATATTTAAAGTTAAAGAAGGAATAAACTATAACAAAGTAGATAAAAATTATGATTTATTCAAATTAGCTTGTAAAGTATCAGCTAAAAGATTGTTTCCTAATTTTTCCTTCCTAGATGCACCATTTAATTTAGAATTTTATAAAGAAGGTGATTATAAAACAGAAGTTGGTTATATGGGATGTCGTACTCGTTTAATGAGTGATGTTACTGATTTAGATAATCAAACAACTGGTGGACGTGGTAATTTATCATTTACTTCAATTAATTTACCAAGACTAGGTATCAAACATGGTATCGTGTTAAAAGAAAGAGAAAAAGCTGATATGAAAGCTTTCTATGGAGAACTTGCTGAATTAATGGATTTAGTTAAGGATCAATTATTAGAAAGATTTGAAATACAATGCAGTAAACATAGTTATAATTTTCCTTTCTTAATTGAACAAGGGCTTTGGTCTGGTGGTGAAAAAATAGGACCAAATGATCGTCTTAGAAAAATTTTAAAACATGGTAGTTTAACAATAGGATTTATTGGTCTTGCTGAAACATTAAAAGCTTTAATTGGTAAACATCATGGAGAAAGTGAAGAAGCACAAAAATTAGGATTAGAAATTATTAAATTTATGCGCAATAGATGTAATGAGTATGCTAAAGAATATAATTTAAACTTTACATTAATCGCAACTCCTGCTGAAGGATTAAGTGGAAGATTTGTTGATATTGATAAAGCTATATATGGTAAGTTAAAAGGTGTAACAGATAAAAAATATTATACAAATTCATTTCATATACCAGTTCATTATAATATAAGTATTAAAAATAAACTAAAATTAGAAGCCCCTTATCATAATTTAACTAATGGTGGACATATTAGCTATATTGAATTAGATGGTGATACAGTAAATAATGTTGAAGCATTTGAATCCGTAATTAGATTAATGAAAGAACTTGGAATTGGATATGGAGCTATTAATCATCCAGTAGATAGAGACCCAGTTTGTGGATATGTGGGTATTATTGGAGATGTTTGTCCAAAATGTGGTCGAAAAGAATTTGAAGGAATACCAATGGAAAGATTAAATAATAATTGTAATTGTTAGAGGGAGGAAATTATGGAAAAAATAGTAGGAAATGGAATTAAATTTGAAAGAATTAGAAGAGTAACAGGTTATTTATCAGGAGATATTTCAAGATTTAACAACGGGAAAAGAGCTGAAGAATGTGATCGTGTAAAACATACTGGAATCAAAGAAGTAATTTCAAACAAAAAATCAGCTTAATGCAAATTAGATTAGCGGCTTATCTTCAATCTGATAGTATTGTTGATGGTGAAGGAATTAGAACTGTTATTTGGACGCAGGGTTGTCCTCATAATTGTGAAGGCTGTCATAATCCAGAAACACATGATTTTGAAGGCGGAGCTTTAGTAGATTTAGAAGAAATTTATAATATAATCGATGAACTAGAAGGTCAAACAGGAATTACTTTCTCAGGTGGTGACCCATTTATACAACCTAAAGAATGTGCTTTTATAGCTAATTATGCTAAAAGTAAGGGATATAACATTTGGTGTTATACAGGATTTACTTTTGAAAAATTATTAGGATTAGCAAGATATAAAAAAGATATTATGAAATTTCTAAAAACAATAGATGTTTTAGTAGATGGTAAATTTGAAATTAATAAAAAAAGTTTAAATTGTATCTTTGCAGGCAGTACTAATCAAAGAATAATTGATGTTCAAAAGAGTTTGGATGAAAATAAAGTTGTTTTAGTACAAAGATATATAGAAAACGATATAACAACTAATATTTCAGTTTTAGATCATGATAAAAATTATGTATATATATAGTATTAAAATTCTTAAGAAAAATCTTAAGGATTTTTTTGTATCAAAATTTATGTTATAATTTTAATATATAAACTAGTCTTATATATAATTAAAAAGGTGAGGTATAATGAAAAAAATGAATAATAAAGGATTTGCTATATCAGGAATTTTATACTCATTATTAATATTATTTATG
>CANSFI010000015.1 GCA_947646095.1 uncultured Mycoplasmatota bacterium | reverse complement strand
TTTCAATGTATTGATATTCACTATTAGTGAATGTTTTTTTGTTACGCTTTCTAACACACTTTCCTTATAAATAAAAAAAAGAGAATAATCTCTTTTTACCAAATACATGATCCAATGATAATAGCAAGTAAAATATATAATACAATTATTATAATAAAATTAAAGCTATTACTACCTGAATTTTGGCAACATTCTGGTACTTGATTTGAACCACATTTTGAATTTTGACAAGCCATTTTTATACCTCCGTTCTAGACTTAAATATAAGCCCCTAGTATAATTATTAAAAGAATAAATAATACTAAAACGATTGCAGCACTAGATATACCAGTATTACACATATAACATTCCTCCTTTTTTTATCTTTTCACATTATTGTATGGTATTAATCATATTTTGTGATTACATACGCACAAATATATTGTAATTTTTTTTTATTTTTGATATTATATTGTTTGTATGATGCAACCATTATACTTAAATTGGAAGGAGAATACAGAAAGTGAAAAAATTAAAATTATTATTACCTATATTATGTATTGGATTAGTTCTTACTGGATGTGGTAATAAAACTATACCAAAATTAAAAGATGGTAAGGAAGTTGTTGCGAAACTAGATGGCAAAGATTTTACTGCAGATGATTTATATGCTGAATTAAAAAAACAAGGTGGTACTAATGTTTTAGTAAATCTTATTGATGAATTTATCGTAAGTAAAGAAATAAAAGATGATGAAGAAGCATTAAAGTATGCTGATAGTCAAATTGCTACTTTAAAAGCTCAATATGAATCATATGAAGAAGATTTTGATACCGCTTTAACTAATGCTGGATATAAAAATTTAGATGAATTCAAAAAAGTTATTGCTTTAGATTTCAAAAAAAATAAAGTAGCTGAAGATTATATTAAGACTACTTTCTCTGATAAAGAAATAGAGGAATATTATAAAAACAATATTTATGGTGAAATGACAGTTCGTTATATTTTAATCAAACCTGATGTTAAAGATGATATGACTGCTGAAGAGAAAACTGAAGCTGAAGATCAAGCTTTAGATGAAGCTAAAGATATCATTAAAAAACTTAAAAAAGGTGAAAAATTTGAAGATTTAGCTAAAGAACATTCTGATGATAGTACTACTGCTAAAGATGGTGGGTTATATTCTGGTTTTCAAAAAAATGATGTTGTAGAAGAATTCTGGAATGCATCTGTTAATTTAAAAGATGGCGAATATACTACTACACCTGTAAAATCTAGTTATGGATACTTTGTTATTTTAAGAGTTAAACAAGATGAAAAACCTAAAAAAGAAGATGTTAAAGATGAAATCTTAACTGCATTAACTACTGAAAAAACTTCTGAAGATCAAAACGCTATAACTGAAGCTTGGGTTAATGTTCGTAAAAAATATAATTTAGATATTATTGATAGTGATATTTTATCTGAATATAATAAAACTATTAAAGCAAATAAATAATATATTTAAACATAAATCTATAAAGTAAATTCTAAAATACTTTATAGTTTTTTTCATGAAAAATATTATTATAAAACTTAAAAAAAGAGCTTTTACACTCTTTTAAAAATTAATTATAAATCTCTTTTTACTTGTATTAATTTATCTATATCTGATAAATTATAACCCTTTTGATATAATTTTTGTTTTATTTTTAAATATAAATTATCCCCTGTTTCTTTTAAAGATAATTTACGATACCATTTATCAAATTCTTTATTTAAATTATCATTATCATTAGTTTCTAATGAATTATAACATTCATTAATCATTTCACTACTATAACCTAAATTAATCATATCATTGTATATTTTCTTTCTCATAATATAATTAGAATCTTTATGATTATTTTTTATTTTTTTAGATATAATTTTAGATAACTTTTCTTTTATAATATTTTCATCTATTTTAGATATTTCTTCTTCTATAACATTAATATCTATTTTATGGTTACTTAAATCTTTTCTGATTTTATTTAATCCATCATTGCTTAAATATATCCTATCTGAAATATAGGCTTTAGTAAAATTTAAATCATTAATTAAATTTATTTTTTTTAAATCTAATATAATATTATTTTTAGTTTCATTATCTAATTCAAATTTATCTAAATAGTTTAGCATTTCATATTCACTTCTAAGTCTTCTACCAATATATTTAAGACACTTACTGTAGATATCATAATATTTAGTATCAATATTTAGTTCATTTAATTTAGTACCATCTAATTCCCTATTAAAAAGTAAATTATGTTTTAATATTACATCATCGTATGTAACTATTTTACTACTATCTTCTAATTCTATTTTATATTTACCACTATTAAGTTTTTTTATTTTTTCTATTTTCATTTTATCACCATATTAAACATTTTTCTAAATATAAGTATATCATACATTTGTTTGATATACAACGTTTTTTTATTTTTGTATAACATCCTATTATATTAAAAGAAAAAAATCTAGAAATTAAATAGTTTTTTTACTTTTATAACTGGGTGGAGACCACTATAGTCAACATCATTAACATGGCTTCTCTTGTTTTTCAATCAACAAAATCTATTATATATGTTAAAAACAATAATCTTGCTCTCATTTGTTCTTTTTATTGGTTCATGCACTATTTGTACCAACTTGCTATTCAAATTTTGATGGTTTATCATCTTCTAATGTATAATCATCTGATGGAATATTTGCCCATCCTTTCATACTTTTTATTCTCCTATTCTGCTTTTTATTATATATTAATTTAGTTTGAAAATTAAAATTATTACATAAATTTTGACTTACTGAATTTGAAATGATTAATTAAAAGTTAACATATTTGCTTTAAGTTAAATATTTAGTATAATATTTTTAGCGATATACTTTATTGTTAGGTGTTCCTCCAGAAATGCAAGATGATGTCTTATGGATTGAAAAGGCAAATATGTTAGAATTAGCTTTAGTGCTTATAATAATATACTTGATAAAAAGTTTAGACAAAAAATAACACCTATCATCACTGATATGGTGTTGTTCACATTATAAGCTAGTAATAGCCTAAATTATTAGAGACACGCCTAACAGACTAAAGTAAAGTATATCACTTTTTTATTGTATGAAAAATTCCTCATCTGTATACATTATATCATAGCTTTTAGTATTTTCAAAATTATTTAGTAAATTTTTTATGTGATATCACATTTATACTTTAATTTTTTTTACAAATTCTTGTTCTTTATTAAAGTATTTATCAATTATGAATAATTTTAAACTATCAAGTGATATTTTATATTGGTAATTAGCCATAGCATTTTGAAAGCCACTTGGCTTTAATGTAGTTCCTTCATATACAGAATTTACTAAAATATTATTGTGAATTTTATTTATTAAATCAAATAGTACTATACTACCCGTGTACCCTTCAAAAGCAAATGAATATTTAGAAAATTCATCAAGTACATAAGTTTTAGAAAAACCTAATGGACTATGAGTATAAGAACCAAATATAGCTCTAGCTTTTTCTGTTTTATTTATACAAAATTCTTGCATATCTTCACATTCAAATATATATTTACTTAATAGAATTAAATCACTACTATTAGTAAAAATACCAGCTGACGCTAATGGCTTATTTAAAATTCTAGCTTTAGGATCATTAGGTTTATTATCAAATCTTCCACTACCTGTTATATTTTTTAATGGACTATATGTAGCTTTTAATCCTAATGGATTTATTAAATATTTATAGATTATTTTATCATACTCCATACCTAACTTTTCTTCTAAAATATAAGTTAAAATAATTAAACCCATATCTGTATAATTATATACATCTTTATTGTTAGTCTCTATATATGTTTGTTTTAAAATATTAATTGCTTCTTCACTACTTTTGCACTCATCTAATCTTTTAGGTGTTTTTATAATACCTCTCATATTTATAAGATCATCTATGGAATAATCATCTAAATTGAAATTATCAGTTATATCATTTATTTTTGTATTTCTATCAATCAAATCTAGTTTTTCTAATCTTTTAAATAATAAACCTGTATATAATTTAGTAATGCTAGCTATATCAAATAGTGTATCACAATCAATTAAATCATTAAAATTTCTCCTTTTACTACCACCCATAATATTTATTTTATAATTTGGATATAAATATATGGAAGTACTTAATCCTGAAATAGAATTAGAACTATGATGCAAAAACTCTTCTGTTCTTAATTCCATTTCTTCTATAATAGAGTTTAAAATATCGTTTAAAGAATAATCTTTATTAATATATTTTTGTAACTCATTTTTAATTAATTTTAATTCTGTTAAATTAAATTTTGAACCATTTGAAATTAAATTTTCGAATATAATATCAATACCCATACAGCCCTCCATATATTAAAATATATGTAAATGGAAAAATATTTTAACTTTTTATAAAATTAAAAATAGATTAATATCTATTTTATAGTACTATTCATAGTTTTAATTATTTGTTTTGATATAAACTTTTGTCCTTCTAAAGTTGGAGTATTATAATCTATAAAGTTTTTTAATTCAAATATATCTACATAATGAACATTAGGATATCTTTCACAGATTGATTTTATAAATTCATTACAATAATTATATAAATATTCAATAATCATACTTAATATCTTACTATTTTTATTAGAATATAATCCTAGTACATATATTTCTATATCACTATTTAAATTAATAATATAATTTAAACATTCATCAATATCTGTAATAATTTTTATGATATTATCTTCTAAATTACATAAAAGTTTTTTAATATCTTTTATATAATTAATATTTAAATAATCAAATGTATATATAAAAATAGGATTTTTACTATTTATTAAATTAGTAGTAATTTTTAATTCAGGGTTTTGTATATTTCTATAATAGTTATAAAAGAAAAGTGGATTTATTGAATGTTTATATTTTTTATTACTTGAAATAACAAAAGAATTTAGATGTCTATTTTGCTTATAATATGCTCCCTTACTATAGTTTTTTTCTAAAATATTAATTAGTTCATAAGAAGTAGTACTAGCCATTGTGCATAAATTAACATATTCTACATTAACTTTTTCTTCTTTAAATTTATAGGCTAATAAATCTATAAAACTTTGACTATTGATATTATCTATTGTATAAGGAACACCTAAAGTACCTAATCCTGATACCATATAAATTTTACTATCTTTATATTTTTTAAATATTGTATTCATTTTTTCACCTTATTTCATTAAAAAAAGTTATATAATCATATAACTACTGCTCTTTAATTTGAATTAAATCTTTTGCAACTTCTTCTAAAGCTCTTCCGATCGATTTTTTAGATTTATATTCATTTTCTTTCATTTGATAATGTTCCGTTTCTTGCATTTGTTTTGCTCTTCTAGCAACTACATTAACAAGTAAATACTTAGAACCTATTTTATTTAATAATTTATCAATTGAAGGATGAATCATATTATCACTCTCCCTATTATGATAATATAATATATTAATTATAAATTCAAGCTATTCGATTGTTTTTTACATTTTTTGACATTTACTTTATAACATCAACAATATATATAACTAAACTAGCTAAACTAATTTCATCATGTAACTTATGAAAGAATTCAAAAAATAATTCATTTTTCTTATTATCTTTATTAAGAGAATCAACCAATATTACTTGACTAATATTGGTTTTAAAATCAAAAGATATAGTGCTTCCTGTATACCCTTGATGAGCGATTGTTTCAGAAGAATAATAAATTGGCGCATAACTTTTATTATTACTGTGTAAATAAATACCACCATAACTTCTTTTTCTATTTAAATTATCTAAAAAATGATAATTTAAAATTTCTTTTATAAAATCTCTATCAAAGAAAGTATAATTAAGTATAGAATCGCTTAAATGAAGTAAATCATAAACATTAGTGAATATTCCAGCTGCTCCACATATGCCATTTAACAATTTAGCCTTTTTATCACTAGGTAAATTACCATAATCATTACCAACAATTATTTTATTTTTTAAATTAAATCCAGTATTTTTTAAATCATATTTATCAAATATATATTTTTTACATAGTTCATTAAAAGTTAAAAATTTATCATATTTAATTTCATATAATTTTTCTAAAATAAATGGTAGTATAATAAACCCAATATCTGTATATAAGTTTTTCTCTAAATCTTTAACTTTAACTGTCTTCAAACGTTCTATTAATTCTTCTTTGCTATTTGTTTCTGATAATTTGCCTTCTGTTTCAATAAATCCATGCATTTTTAATATATCTATTATTTTATACGATTCTAAATTAATAAAATTTGAATCTATATCTTTTATATTGGAATTAAAATCTAAAATACCTAATTTATTAAATTCATAGCAAAGTTTTAAAGTAAAAAATTTAGTAATACTTGCTATATCATAAACAGTATTATCGAAATCAATATTACCTTTATTAAATACTAATTTTATATCATTGATTTTAATACCAATACTTAGGTTTTTAATACCTGTTTCATTATTTATATAACTATTAATATTCTTTTCCAAATTGTAAATAAATGAATCATAATTGTCATTTTCTAATATATCTAAACTATTATTTAATAAATAATCTCTTTTATCACTTATATTACAACCTTTTTTTATAAGTTCATCTATAATTTTATTGATATTATTAATCATGATAATCAACCTCCTTTTTTAATCCCTTTAAAACTTCATACATTGCCCATGTATCTTGTCTACAATATTCGATTAATTTTTGATATTTATGTTTAAATTCTCTTTTATTTAATTTAGGGAAAGTTGCATACGCTATCATGGCTTCTACTCCATTACCTATTTCCATTCCTTTATAAGTTAAATTACTAAATAAAGGTAAAAATTTTTTTATAGAAAATGAGCCACTTTGATCTTTATGATAATAATTAAACATTTTAGCTTCCTCTTTATCATATCCTAAATTTTCATATAAACTACTTTTGGTTTTAGTTATATTCATTAAATCAAAAATCATATTTTTTATTTTTAAAAGTTTATCTTTATAATTTGGAAATATTTCAGCTAATTCTTTTAATCTAGTTTTTTCAAATGCATCATTATAAACTAGGACAGTCCCACCACTTTCTGTATCAATATATTCACATAATTTTTTAACTAGTTCTTCTCTTAAATCATTATGGTTATAAGCTAAAAATTCGTAATGATCTTTATATTTATCACATTTATTAGGTTCTTTTTCAATATGCAGAGAAAATTGAAATACTGATTGAGTATAACATTTTTCACCTTTGTATCTAGGAAGAGGACAAGGAAAAGTCTCAAAATCTAAATGATAAATAGGATAAGTGATTTGTTTGATTCCATCAACTATTTTTTGTTTATTTACATAAGTTTTATTAATTAAACTTTCTTTTTGAATAATATTTTTCTTCCTATTTAAATAGTTATTAGGCATATCTTCCATTTTTACAATACCTTTATTTACTAAACTAAAAGTATCATATTTAACACCATTTTCATCTTTAAAACCATGGTGGGAATCAATATAATTAAAAATAGAATTATTTTTTGGAATATGTTCCCAACATATTTGTTTAAATTTACATACAGTTGTCTTCTTATTTTCACAAAAATCACCAATAGGATATTTATCTATCTTTAGATTTCTAATATACATTTCTACTTTTTTTCGTGATGTTTCAATTATATCTAGATATTCTTTAGTAATACTAGTCATGTCAAAATAACAAATAATATCATTACCAAATCTATCAGTATCATAAACAGGTTCATCAAATTCATATTTTCCATCAAATATATAGTCCGCATTTAAAACAGCTAAATAATATTTAATATTATTTATTTTACTATTCATATTATTTTGTTTTAAATCGTTTTCTATAATATATCTTTGAATAGCTAAATCATATATATAATGACCTGCTGGATCTAATTTATTAAATAGTTTCTGTCTGTAACCATAATACTTATCTTCTTCCATATAATCATTTATATTGATATTTAAGTCTTCTAATAAATAATATATACCATCATTCCCTTTTTTAAATATAGAATTTACTTTTTTATTACCTAAATCATCCCTAATAGTTTTTCCGATTTTTAAATATTTATTAGTAGTTGTGGCTTTTACTTCTATTATATTAAAGTTATCATCTATTTCGTTGTAAATGTCTACATAACACAAATATCTAATGCCATTTATTTTAAAATCAAAACTTTCTTGTGATAATGTTTTAGCTGAATATTTAAATGTTCCTTTAAAATATTTAGGGGCCAGAAATCCTGCTAATAATTCAACCTTGTTATAATATGGAAGCATGGTTTCTAAATGTTCATTTTTGACATCAATTAAATCATTGTTATCTTCATCATACATACTACACAATAATTCTTTTATATGTTCTTCTTCTTCCTCTTTTAAGTATTCTTCTAATGTAACTATACTATCTAGCTTATCTTTTTTTAAATCTGATAAAGCTACATATCTAGGACATCTACTATAATTAATAAAGTTAGTTTTTGTTACAGCCATAATTCACCTACTTTCATAAAAAAAATAGTCTCACATAACTATTTTATCATATAATTTATTTATTTTATCAATACTATTATTAATTTAGAAAGATTATAGTAAAAGACATTATATAGAATTATTTTAATATTAGTTTTGTTTATTATAGCAAATATACAGCTTTTTTTGATTAAAACATATAGTTATATTCTCTTTTACTTTTAATTTAGTTTAAAATAATTATTAATAAATTATCAATTCCTTTTATTACTTAATAACTCCATAAACTAATGGTATTTCTTTTACTGGTTCAATATCAATTTTAAAACAATCTAAGACTTCATTTACATTGATATCTTTATCGCCTAAATAAATTTTGATTAGTTCTTCATCTTCTAATACATAATCACCAACTTTTTTATTTAATAGAAATCCAATTTCGTAGTTAATATTATCTTCTTTGTGATATCTACCACCACCAATACTTCTAACAAGTTCTCCAAGTCTTTGAGCTTTTATTTCATTAACAAAACCTGTTTTTTTACTTTTTAATGAAAATACTTTAGAACTAACTTTTAAATTTTCTATACTTCCATGTTGCATATTAACTAATTCAAGAAATTTTTTATAAGCTAACCCATTTTTCAAATTAACAATTAATTCTTTTTGGGCATCATTATAAGATATGTTTTTAGCCATTGAAACCATATAAGAACCTAAAGTTAAGACTAATTTTTTTAAATCATCTGGACCATTATCTTTTAATGTATCTATTGCTTCCATTACTTCTAAGCTATTACCTATTGCATGTCCTAATGGTTCATTCATATTGGTAACAACACAAACGACTTCTTTTCCATAATGATTTCCTATTTCTACCATAATACGACCTAATGTTTTAGCTTCTGAGATAGTTTTAATTAAAGCACCATCACCTATTTTTAAATCTATAACTATTTTATCAACACCACTAGCTAGTTTTTTACTCATAATAGATACTGCTATTAGAGGTAAAGATTCGACTGTACCTGTAACATCTCTAAGGCTATAAATTTTTTTATCTGCTGGAACTAAATTACCAGTTTGAGAAACTAAAGCTGCTCCTATTTTTCTCACTTGGCATAAAAATTCTTCTAGTTCTAAATCTGTTTTAAATCCTGGAATAGATTCTAGTTTATCAATTGTACCTCCAGTAAATCCTAAGCTTTTACCACTCATTTTAGCTACATTTACACCAGTAGAAGCTACTAGAGGAACTAAAACTAATGTTGTTTTATCTCCAATGCCACCAGTTGAATGTTTGTCAACTTTAATTCCATCAATAGTACTTAAATCTATTTTATCACCACTATTTAAAAATATGTCTGTCAACTCAAATATTTCATTATCAGTCATACCATTAATACAAATAGCCATAAGTAAAGAACTTACCTGAGCATCATCAATATTTCCGTTAAGATAATTATCTACTACATATTTTAATTCTTCATTAGTTAGTTCTCCTTTAGCTTCTTTTTTATTTATTATATCAATTATATTCATATCATCACCTATTATAATTGTATCATATTTTTAGATTATTTTAGAAAAAAAGAACTAATTTTAAATTAATTTTAGTTCTTAAATTATTTTACTTTTCTACTAATCAATTCTATTGTTCTCTTAGGATCACTACAAAGTTTATTATAAAGTTCTCTATGTTTTTTTTATTCATTAATAATTATCATATCTTCTTTGGCCATAACAATATGATAGTCTTCTTCTTTTTCTGCTACTACATTCATATCCAAACCTAAAGCATATTGTGGTTTTAAGTCTAATATTTCAATAAGTTTTAAAAATGTATCAACGGTAGGTGTTCTAGTACCTGTCTCATACCCACAAATAGATACTTTAGATACACCAAGTGATTTACCTAATTCTTCTTGTGTTAAACCCCTGTTTATTCTTTCTTGTTTAATTCTTTCACCTATTAACAATTTAATCCCTCCGTTATCTATTTGTTAATTAAATTATATCAGTAAATAATATAAAAAGGAATAAAATTAATTTTTAGTAAATTTATCATTGAAATTAACTTTAGATTAACGTATAATTGATTATGGAAGGTGATTTATGAAAACACTAAAAGATTATCGTATAAAGTCTAACTTAAGCTATAAAGATATGGCTGATTTGTTAGGTATAAGCAAAACTTTCTATTGGCAGATTGAAAATAATAAAAGAAGACTATCATATGAACGAGCCATTGAAATATCTAAAATGTTTAAAACAACTCCTGATAATCTTTTTTATGAAGACACAAAAAAACAAGGAAACTAAACCTTGTTTTAATATGCTTTTATAGATATTTTTATATAATAATTTCAAAAGTAACTTCTATAATTTCTTCATTATTATTTTCTATATATTTATTTAAAAGACTTTGATATTCATATAGTATAAAATTTATTTGTTCTATATATTTTTAATCTAATTTTTATTTATTTTATTGATTTCTTTTAAAGCTTTTTTTCTTTATTCTTACCATATAACTATTGCTTTGATTAATAAGTTCTATTGTTTCATTATTTATAAATTCTAGTAATAAAAAACTAAAAAAATAAATATCAGATTTCATATAAATCAACTAAAAAAGCAGAACTTAATCTGTTTCTTTGTTTTTATTACTAGATAAAAAGGTCACTTTTTCTGCTACTAATTCAACTATAGAATGTTTAGTTTCTTCTGTTTCGTATGTTCTACTTTGAATTCTTCCCTTAACACCAACTAAATCACCAGTTTTACAATAAGTAACTGTATTTTCAGCTATACCTGACCATAATACACATGGAATAAAATCTGTTTCATATTCTCCTTCTGTATTTTTATAACTTCTTGGTACAGCTAATGTTATATTAGTAACTTTTTTACCAGTTTCAGTTTCTTTTAATTCAGGATCTCTTACAATTCTCCCTACTATAACAGTATTATTTAACATATAATTTCTCCTTTCACATCAAGAATACACAATATGAAGAATAATTTCAAATGACAGATTTTAATAATTGGTAATAAAAAGGATTGACATTTGTTAAATGTGATTAGAACATTTTATATTTTATATATAAAATAAATTATATTTAAAAAGAAAGATTAAAATTTAAAAAAATGTGAATTAATCACATTTTAAATCATAGTTATACTTAACAATTTCTTTTTTTTCATTTAAATCTACTACAACTGTAGTGGAATCTTTACATTTTTTTAGTTTAGATAAATCATATCTAGCTCCATTTTCATTAGCATTCTTTAACATTTCAATTGTAATTTCCACCTGTTGTTGGTTTTCTACTCCTATCATATAATCTTCATAATAGGTTTTAGCATAACTTTCTAAAATTTCTTTATATTCTTCTTCTTTGTTTCTACAACCTGTTAAAAATAAAGCCCCTATAAATAAAATAATACTTATTTTTTTCATAATTTCCTCCTTTAAAAATAGTTTTTAAGTAATGCATTAAGTTCAACTGCATATTCCATTGGTAATTCTTCTCTAAAGCGATCAATAAACCCCATCATTAAAAGTTCTCTTGCTTTATCCTCAGTTAACCCTCTACTCATTAAATAAAATAGTTTATCTTCATCTATTTTAGAAACGGTTGCCTCATGTTCAATAAAAGATGTACTATTATCAATTATGTTTCTAGGAATAGTGTCACTTTTAGATTCATCATCTATAATTATTGTATCGCACTTTACATAACTATAAGAATTCTTTGCTTTTCTAGATATATTTACAGTTCCTCTGTAATTAGCAGTTCCACCTTTTAAAGCGATTGATTTACTGATGATACTACTTTTAGTATTAGAAGCTAAATGAATCATTTTAGCGCCTGTATCTTGAAATTGGTTGGTGGTTGCAACAGCAATAGAAATACAATTTCCTTTAGCATTTTTACCATTTAAAATACAACTTGGATATTTCATATTAACTTTAGAACCTATATTTCCATCAATCCATTCCATTAGGCCATTCTCTTCTACTATAGCTCTTTTAGTGACTAAATTATAAACATCATTAGACCAATTTTGAATCGTTGTATATCTACATTTAGCGCCTTTTTTTACATATATTTCAACTACAGCTGCATGAAGTGAATCACTTGTATATGTTGGGGCTGTACAACCTTCCATGTAATGAACATCACTTTCTTCATCTACAATTATAATGGTTCTTTCAAATTGTCCCATATTTTTACTATTGATTCTGAAATAACTTTGTAATGGACGATCAAGTTTTGTATGAGGAGGTATATAAATAAATGTCCCTCCGCTCCAAACAGCTCCATTTAAAGCTGTATATTTATTTTCATCATATTTAACTAAATTATTAAAGTATTCTTTAAATAAATCAGGATATTTTTTTAAAGCTGTATCTGTATCACAAAAAATAATATTTTTATCATTTAATTCTTTTATCATATTATGATAAACTGATTCACTTTCATATTGGGCATGTACTCCAGATAAATATTTTTTTTCAGCTTCAGGAAGTCCTATTTTATCAAATGTGTCTTTAATATTTTTAGGTAATTTACTCCAATCATTTTCTATTTCGTCTGTTACTTTTTTATAGTAATTGATATCAGAAAAGTCTATCTTTATTTCTGGACCAAATGTTGGGTTATAAAGTTCATCAAATTTTTCTAAAGCATTTAATCTAAACTCTAACATCCATTCAGGCTCCTGTTTTAAAGCAGATATTTTTTTTATTGTTTCTTTATCTAATTGTTTTCTACTTTTCATAAATATCACCATATATATTATATATTAAAAAAAAAATAAAAGATAGAGATTTTCTATCATTTTATTTTATTTATTATTTTATCAATACCCCACCAAGGAAGTAGTGCACATTTTTTTCTATTTGGTTGTCTATATACATCATTATAAACTATTGCTTCTTCTAAGATATCTTCATTATATTCTTGCTCATTTATCATTTTATCAAAATTCGAGTAAATTATTCTAGCTTCTTCCACACTTTTACCTATTAAAGTATTTATCATAATCGATGTAGAACTAGTACATATAGCACAGGCTTCTCCATCAAACCTAATATCTTCTATTATATTGTCTTTAATTTTAACCATAAGATCTATTTCATCAATACAACTTTCATTATTGGTATTAACTTTTATATAACTATCATCTTCAATTAATCCTCTATTTTTAGGATTTTGATAATTATCTAAAATAATGCTTCTTTTTAAATTTGAATCCATAATATCACCTTTTAGATTATATTATAATATTAGAAAACTAAAAAAGCAAGACTATCTTGCTTCGACTATAAGTTTTATCGCTGTTCTTTCTTCCCCTTCAATTACTATATCTGTGAAGGCTGGAATACAAACTAAGTTTTTACCACTAGGGGCTACAAAACCTCTAGCAATTGCGATTGATTTAATTGCTTGATTTAAAGCACCAGCTCCTATTGCTTGTATTTCTACTGATCCTTTTTCTCTAAATACATTAGCAAGTGCTCCTGCAACTGAATTTGGATTTGATTTAGCTCCAACTTTAAGTGTTTCCATATATATTATTCCTCCTCTTTCTACATTAAAATATATGCTTAAGAATTTTAAATATGATTATAAATTTATATAAAAACATCAGCAATATTTTAAATTTTATTATTCATCTTTTAATTCACAATAAATATAAACATTGAAAAATCGAATTAAAAAGTTCGACTAAATATAAATATGGAGCGATAATAAATGTTATTTGAAACTCCTAAAGTAAAACTAGTAAATAACTAATTTCTATAACTATTTTCCAATTTATTATTTTTTAAGCAATACAATTTTTATGATTTGTTCTACAAATTGACTATCTAAGTTTTGTCAATACTAAATTTATAAAAATATTATACCATGACTAAAATCACGAAAATCGGCATTTTTTTATTTTTCGTGTATTATAGTGATATATATGATAAAATAAATTTGTTAATTTATTTTAAATGTTGTATTATTTTTGCACATTGTATATAACATTCTTAATATTTTTATAGAACATGCAGTTAGGATTTCATCGTAATGTTTGCCTTCTGCTTTTTTTGTTAAATAATAATTATATACTGGATGATTTGGACATTGGTGTCCTAACTTAACTACCATTTGACTTATATTAAATAAAATCCAGCTTGCATATTTATTTCCTCGTTTTGAGATTGTTCCATGAACATTAATACTTTTTCCTGATTGTATTATTGTTGGATCTAAACCACAAAAAGCAATTAGTTGCTTATGATTATCAAAGCTTGTAATATCCCCAAGTTCTCCTAGTAGCTCAGTCGTTAATACTTCTCCAACACCATAAAATAAATTAATAATATCAAAATATGGAGATTGTTTTGCTGTTTCAATCATTTTATCTTTTAACTCATTTATTGTTTTAATATTTTCTTGTAAGATACCTGCCATATCTGATAAGTTTTTAACATCTGAATGATCTTTATCTACTCCTGGATAAGAATTAAGGGAAATCTCTTTAATTTTATTTGCAAGTCTTTTGTAATAATAATCATATCTAGAGTTTGTTTTATATAAGTTGTTATATAAAGTATCAATTCTTTTTTCTTTAACAATATAATCATGATGAAATGTTTTTATAAAGTTTAAAGCTGTTTCTTCATAAATTCTACTACCTTTAAATATTTCTTCAAACTCTGGGAAACAGATATTTATCAATCACTTATATCTATTCTTACAACTAACATTTAAACCATTTTCTTTAAAATATCTTTCTACTGGCAAATGATAGATTCCTGTCGATTCCATAAATATTGTTAAATCTTCTAATTTAAAATCATCAAAATCTTTTAAATTATGTTTAATTTCTTTAGGTTCAATTAATACTTCTCCATACTCTGTAGATAGCGTTATCATACTTTTACACTTTGCAACATCTACACCTAATACTGACTTCATTATTTACTCCTTTCTGAATTTAAGTCTTATGTTTCCACCATTATTTCATCAAGCTTGTTATATAGATTCTTTTGACCTCACTATCTTAAACTAAATTAATAATAGAAATAAAAGTTGAACTGTCAATTTGCTAGATTCTATGATCTCTGTAATTTGCCGTTTTCACTTAAACTCTTGGTAAATAATTTAATATAAAAAATAAGATATAAATATTAAATTATTTACATCTTAAAGTATACTTGTAATTTACCATAATAAGTTTATTGCACAGGCAACAACTATACCTATTAAAATTATCATCCATCCTATTGTTTTCTTATGTTCTTTACACCATCTTGCCATATTTACCACTTCCTTTCAAATTGTGATTTTTTGATAATTGTTTATCTTTATTATTTTTATCTTCTTTTTTATCTAAATGAGTAGTTGCTAAACATAGGAATGAAAAACCTAAACATAGGAACATTGTTCCTGTTCCAGTATTCTTATCTATGAAATTCAATATTGATCCAATAAAATATATTATTGAAGCAGTTAGAAATCCTATAAAACTCATCTTTTCTTTTTTCTCTTTTTTCATATTGATCTCCTCGACAAATAGTAATTTGTCTTTCAAATATATTTTATCATAAATTACAAACATAATCACTATCTATAAAGTAAAAAAAGAAAATTGGCGTATAATCTTCTTATCTTTCTAAATCATCTATGTTTGGATTTATGTCAAGATTTTAGACACAGTCATGCTACATTATTAATTAACAAAAAAGTACCCTTGAAAGTTGTTTCTTCACGATTAGGACATTCTAAAACTAGTACTACTATAGATATTTATGTTCACAGTGATTTAAAACAAGAAAAAAGAGTTACTAGAACCCTTAATTTTATAAGACTATTATTTTAAAATGTTGAAAGCATAACCACCGCATTTAATATTTTATAAATAAAGTCTATATATATCATAACACTATTGTTTTTTTAGTGTTATAAACAAAATGGAGCGGGTGATGGGAATCGGACCCACGTTATCAGCTTGGAAGGCTGGAGTTCTACCATTGAACTACACCCGCATCTGTAGGCAATATTAATATTACTAGAAATTAAATAAAATGTCAATACTTTTTACTTAATTTCTAATTTTATATTAATTTTATAATTATATTTAAACAATAATATTATGATATATTAATTAATATATCCCAAACTAAAAGAAATATTACACTTATATTTAATATTATTATTTTATTAATTAAATAATCACTAATATTTTTAAATTGTTATTTTAGAATATATTAAAACTATAACTACTCTATTTAAATTTTTAAAACTATTTAATTATTGTTTAAATATTATCTAATAAATATAATTTTTTGATATATTTATGTAAATATCAATGGTTTTTATGATGAAATCACATATAACTATTCCATTACTTATTTAAACCAACAATATAAGAAAAAATTACTAATCATTATTTTTTATTTGGTCAGAATAATATCTTTTTTCAAATTCATCCCATGATTTACTAAATTCATGATTTTGAAAAGCTTCTTTAAGGCCTGTTACTTGTTTTAATCTTATTACTTCATCCAATTCCATACCTAGTTCATTACATATTTTTTCATCACTCCAGCCAAATTCTGCTAAGTCTTTAACTATAATACTCATATCCTTTATTTGATGAGTTCCTCTAGCCCTATTATGTCTAATAGTAGAAGCCATTCTATTCTTTATATCTTTTTTTATTACTACAACTGGTATTTCTTCTAGATGAAAATATTCTTTAGCACATCTATATCTATGAAAGCCATCTACAATAACGTATATATCCTTCTTTTTATCATAATAAGTAACAATGGGTTGAGTATATCCATCTTGTTCAATTGAATGTTTTAAAAGTTTCATTTCAGGATATGCTACTTTATTAGGATTATAATCATTCGCTATTACTTTTGAAGTGGAAATCATTTGAACATTTAAAACAGGAAAATCAATTTTTTTCATTTTTTACCTTTCTGGTCATAATAGCATAATTTCCCCTATTTCCAATAATTGTAAAACTTAAATTCGACCAAATAATTTGTTCATTTGGCATTTTAGTTAGAACTTTAATTGTTTCTTCTTGATAAAGTTCTACTAAATATTTAGCCATATATTCAAAAATACTCATTCTATTATAATTTTCATCTATATATATATCTGATATTAAAGTATTATCTAAGCAAATTTTAATTCCAAAAAATCCAACAATTTTATCTCTTCTTTCATATATTACATACCATATTTTATCAACATCATTAATAAGATATGGCATTTTTTTTCTATATTTACGATCAGCAAAAAATTCACCCATCCAACTATAGAATTCCCTTTTATTGTAATTTCCCATAAATACTTTAATATTATATTCATTTTTTATATCATATTCTTTAATACTTTTCATAACAAACTTCCTATTCTATTCCTTTAAAATGACTATCATTTTTATCAACTAAATTTTTATATTTTTTTTGTAATTCTACAAGTCTTTTAGCATCTTTTTTACTTTGAGAAAAACTAAGTCTCTTCATCCAAAAATCATTTCTTTCAATAGCTCTAGCTATTCTTCTCCAACTAGCAACCCTTCTTAAATTTTCAAGTCTTTTATCTTCTTCATCTTTAATTTGATTTGCTTTGATACCAAATTTTTTTTCATGCCACCTTAAAAAAGCTTTTATTTTCCCATAATAGTGATCTCTAAGTTCTGGCACATATAAACCTATACTTTCAAGTAAGAATACTGTATATTGTTGCCAAGTCATACTATCTGGCTTTTCGGTTTTCATAAATCCTAAAACACTAGTTCTACAGTAAATATTACCAAAATTAACCCCATGTACTCTATTTAAAACTTTTTCCCAGGTATCATATTCTAATGCTTTAAATTGATTTAATCCATTTTTTTGATCATCACCATAAGGCTGACACAATCTTTGTTCATGAATTGATAGACCATTTTTATACATTTGTTCATAAATATCATTATATTTCAAATTAAATTTAAATACAGCTGTCCAATCATCTTCTGTTTTCCAATCATACAAAGGAAAAATATTGTAAACATCTATAGGATGATTTTTAATATGAAATCTAGTAGTCCAACTTTTATCTAAAAATCTTTCTTTTTTTGTATTAGTAATAGTTCTAAAACGGTTTAAGCTTTCAGCTGTTCTAATTCCTACTAAACAAGCTGTAATACCACCTTTTTGCCTGTTAAACCATTCCGCAAAATATAAAATAAAATCTTCAAATTCCATTCCTTTATGAAACCAAGTCCATTCTTTTGGATAATTTTCTTCATTTATTACCCAATTATTATCAGGCATTTCTCTTACCCATTTATTTTTTTCTTTACTATTCCAACAAATCCATTTTGGTTGAATAATTGATACAGCATTTCTTAAAGCAAGTGGCATAGCAATCCAATACCAACAGTCTAATACATCTCGTATTTCATCAATAAGTTCATATATATGATTGATAGTGGCTTTATATTGGGCTTCAAAATCTACATAAAGAACACTTATTTTTTTATGCATTTCACGAGCTTTTTTAGCGGCTAATTGAAGCATAATACTACTATCTTTTCCACCACTTACTGAAAAGTAATAATTGTCAAAATTATTAAAAACAAATTCAAATCTTTCCATAGCTGCAGTGTATACATCTTTATCATTATATATTTGTGGCATTTAATCACTTCCCTACTGCGATAAGATAATAAGAAATTATAAATAAATGTATTTCTTATAATGGTAAAATTTACCAATTTTATATTTAAATTATACCACTAATCAAACATTTTTTATAAAAAAGCTTATAAATAAAGTAAAAAAATAGATATTTTACCTCATTTATAAGCTATGTTTACTATTAGTAACCAAGAACTCCTTCTAAACTTTCATCGTTATTAATAAAATCTTCGACTTTTATGATCGTATACTTATGCTTAGTATCTCTAACAATTACTTCTTTTATACCAGCATTAATTATCATTTTCTTACACAATGAACATGGCCTAGCATTTTCTACATAAGTATTCTCCCCATAATTTTTTCCAACTAAATAAAGTGTTGAATCTAACATAGATTTTCTATCTGCACTTATAATAGCATTTTGCTCTGCATGAACACTCCTACAAAGCTCATATCTTTCACCTCTTGGAATGTTTAGTTTTTCACGATTACAATATTTTAAATCACAACAATTTTCTCTTCCTCTAGGTGCTCCTACATAACCAGTTGAAATTATTTCATCATTATTAACAATAATAGCACCAAAGTTTCTTCTTAAACATGTTCCTCTTTCTAACACTGATTCAGCAATATCTAAGTAATAGTTTATCTTATCTACTCTTTCCATTTTCCACCTCTTTTTAAGTATAACATAAAAATAAATAGTTTATAATAATTTTATATCTAAATAGTAAAAATAAATATAGATTTCTATATTTATTCTGTTCTTAAAGCTTCAACTGGATCTTTTTTAGCAGCTATTTTGGCTGGGATAAATCCACCTATAAGAGTTAGTAATACACTAATTATAACAAGTATTAAAGCATGAATAGGATTCATTTTAGCAACATTATCAAGACCAGACATATTTTCAATAACCATATTGGCTGGGAATACTAAAATTCTTGCGATAATTATTCCAAGTATTCCAGAACAAGAACCAATAATAAATGTTTCTGCATTAAATACTCTTGTAATATCTTTTTTTCTAGCACCAAGTGCTCTTAAAACACCTATTTCTTTAGTTCTTTCTAATACTGATATATATGTAATTATTCCAATCATAATTGATGATACTATTAATGAAATAGCGGAAAATGCAATTAATACAATTGTTACAGCATCCATAATATTACCTGTTAAAGATGACATTAAATCTGCCATATCTGTATATAATATTTTATTTTCTTCTTGTTTATCTTCATTATACTTATCTAAGTATTCAATTATTGCATCTTTAGATTCAAAGTCTTTTGGATAGATATTTATCATAACTGGCGAACTATTATCTCCAAGATATGATAAAATTGTTTCTTTAGTCATCTCCTTATTATCAATTTCAAATTTTTGTCCTGTTAAAACATTATAATCTTTTTGTTTTTGAAATTTTACAATCTCAGATTCAGAGTTTTTTTCAATAATATAATCAATTAAATCTGAATTGTAGGCTAATCCTGTACCACTTGTTACCATTGCTTTATCTTCTTTACCTCTAATGATACCAACAATTTTTAAGGTAAGACTATTTTTACTATTATACATACTTTCAAAATCTTGATTCATTGTAAAGTAATTCCCTAATGATTTATAAAAATCATTATTTAAAATTAATTTTAATTCTTTACTCATAAGTTCATCAAAACTTATACTATCTTTAGAAGTATCAATTCCTAATGCTTCAAGTAAATTTTTATCTAATCTATTCTTACTATCAACAATTAATAATAATTCTTCCTTTTTATCAGGAATTTTCCCTTTTAAAATATCATAGTTTTTTTCAATTACGCTTTCATTTTCTTTACTTATCACTTTAGGAATAGCTGTAATATTCATAGATGTCGTGTCTAATTTTTTATAGTTACTATCTGATGATGATACAATATTTAGAGCAGTTGCTCTGGCATAACCTAAACCTGAAACATAATCTGGATTTATTTTTTCTATATAATCGACATAATCTTTAGTTAAAATATTAGTATGTGTCATAATTTCTTGCATAGATTCTAAGGGATATACTTCTTGTTTTTCAGGATAAGAGTCATCTTCTTTAATACCACTCATTTCGTTGTGCATTTTTTTCATTTGTTCTTCATCTAAATTCATAGCTTGTTCTGATATAATAATTGGCATTGATGATAAAGTTGTTGACTGAAAATCATCTATTTCCATATCAAAACCATTTGAAAGTGACAAAATTAAGGCTATTCCTATAATACCAATACTAGATGCGAATGCTGTAAGTAAGGTTCTACCTTTTTTTGTTTTTATGTTGTTAAATGAAAGTTTTAAAGCTGTAAAAAAATTCATAGCTGTTTTTTTAATATTATAAGTTGTTTGTCTTTTTTCTGATTTATCAATAATATTAGAATCACTTATTAATAATCCATCTTTAAATTCAACAATTCGATTTGCATATTCATGAGCAAGTTCTGGGTTATGAGTTACCATAATTACCAGTTTATCTTTTGCAATTTCTACTATTAAATCCATTATTTGTTTACTTGTATTTGTATCAAGTGCTCCTGTTGGTTCATCTGCAAGTATTATATCAGGATCATTAGCAAGTGCTCTAGCTATTGCAACTCTTTGCATTTGGCCACCTGATAATTGATTTGGTTTTTTATGGGCATGTTCTTTTAATCCAACTTTTTTTAAAACTTCTAAAGCTTTTTTCTTACGTTTAGAAGCAGATACTCCACTTAAAGTCATACACATTTCGACATTTTCTAAAACACTAATATGATTAATTAAATTATAACTTTGAAAAATAAAACCAATACAATTATTACGATAAGCATCCCATTCAGTATCTGTAAATTTTTTAGTTGACTTACCATTTATAATCAAGTCACCACTATCATATCTATCTAATCCACCAATTATATTTAAAAGTGTTGTTTTACCACTACCGCTAGGTCCTAGTATAGCAACAAACTCATTTTCTCTAAACTCTAAATTAACTCCTTTTAAAGCGTGTTGTGTAAAACTACCTGTTGTATAGCTTTTTTTTATCTTTTTTAATTCTAACATATTTCCTCCTTTTTCAACTTATGAATTTAATTTTAAAAACATAACTTAAATTATATCACTGACAGGTTTTTACTTCAATAAAAATAACATACATTTTATATGTTATTTTAATCTTGATATATAAACTGCTAAAGGAATTTTATCTTTAATTGGTTTAAACAAAACGTCTGTTCCAATAATGATTGAAGTATCATCTAAAATATCACTAATAGAAAATAAGTATAAATTATTTTTTAAATCTTTAATATAACCATAGCTTTCATCTATTTTTTCTACTATTTTGCCTATCATAATTATTTTCCTCTCTAATTTGATTAACAAGATTAGAAATGTTCGCTAGTGTTTTAAAATAATCTTGTTTGGCCCTATCATCATAGGGTAAAAGATTTGCTAAAATATTAAATTGCTCATCAATTGCAACATACCAATCTTTATTTCCAATAATATATCTAAATTCTGAAACATCTAATTTTTCAAAATCTCTACGTTTTTTATTTTTTTCATCATCAGTTAGTTTTTGATAATCGATAGAAGTATAATAAATGGAATTTACAATTAAAGATAATTTTTCTTTATCATATTCAGTATTAATATCAAATTCATAATTAAGTTTTCTTTCTTGATAAAACTTATCTGAAGATAAATAATAAATAGGTTTACTATCTTCATCATTTTTTAATAATATATAATTAGTAATATCACGTTTATTGTAATCATTATAGCAATCCGTATCTAAAGGAATAGATTCTGTTAAACTAATTTTTTCATAATTACAATTTTTAAAAAAAATTTCTAAATGCCAACTAGTTAAAGTTGCTATTTCAATATTTTTAGTATGATCTTCATGAATATTAGCTTTTTCTATTATATCAATTAAGCATTTTTTTAATGTATCTATTACATAGTTTTCTTCATCTTTTTCGATATCTGGACTAATATTATTAACATTTATTATATTACCACTTCTAACAGTTGGGCAAATATAAGTATGATTATGACCGCTTATATAAATAACTACAGCATGATTACTAGTAAGGCAATATCTAAAGAAATCTTCTCCTTTACCAGAAATTTTGAAACAATTTTTACTTTCACAACCAGCCATTAATAAATAATCAGCATCAAAAGGAGCTACCTCGTAAGTAAAATCACCATTTTTTCCTTTAACAGTAGGAATAGAAGAATATACTTTACTTTTTCTATTCACATGCAAATTACAAATTTCCCTTACTATATTATTATTATCTTTTGTACAAAACTCAGTAGAATTGATAACTTTGGTTAATATTTCTAAAGAAATATCTTGTTCATTAGGACGTAAATGATATAAATTTACCTTTAAAATATCAATAACATCTAAAACTGAATTTAAAGATAAATTCCCTTTAAAAGCAATACTTTTTATTAATTTAAAATTATTAATAAGTTGACTTAAATTATTATTTAAACCAAATGCTTCTTCATTTAGTATTAATCTAAATAAACAATCATTATTACTTTTAGTATTTCCTAGTAAAAAAGTATTTATATCTTTTAAAGTATTAGAATCAAATGTTGTAATAATTTTCTTTAAATCAATACTTTTAAAAAGACCTATTAATTTAGATATATTCAATTTTTTTCCTGGGGTTATTTGGTATTTTTTATAAAGATCTTTGTATATACTATCTTTACATTGTTGTTCTCTTAAACCAATTTTTTCTTTTATTTTTTCTTTTATTTTCATTTTAAGTTCTTGATTTTGTGGATATTGATTTAATAAAGAGGCAAATTCTTGTTTGATTATATTTATCTCATTTTCATCTCCATTATAAGTGAGTAATTCAAATATATCATTTGATCCATTTTTTAAAGATTCTAAAACTTTATCAACCATTCCATAATAATAAAATTTTTGTTGATTTTTAGTACGATATTCTCTTCTTTCTGATTTATATTTAAAATCAGATATTCTTGTTAAAGCTGAACTAGTCATATTAGTAAATTTATCTTCTAATATTTTTTTTGCATTATCAAATCCAAATATATAATATAATTTTAAACTTAATTCTAATAAGTCTTCATCATTTATATCTTCTTTTTGTTGTAATAATTCTATCAATTTATTTATTTTACTTTCTTTTATTTTTATAATTTCTTTATAAGGTAATACTAGTCCTTTATTTAAAACAATATCATCAGAATCAATATCAACTTTAATTAACATATTAAATTTAGTAAATAAAATTAATTCTTTATAATTGTTTATCTTAAAAAGATAACTAGGGTTTAATTTATTATTATGTAATTTATTTATTAAGATATTAATAATATCATCAAAAGTATTATCTATTTCTTGTTTAAATTTAGTTTTAATAAATTCAGATAATTTATTATCATTTTCATAGTCAACCAATTTTTTAGTAAGTTTTTTAATATCAATATTTGAAATTAAATGTTTAAATTTATTAATATCCATATCTTCAAAGTAATTTTTAAATTGCTCAAAAAAGTTTTCAGAATAATTACTTTCTAAAATTAATTTCAATAAATAAGGTTTATTAGTTTCTAAAACTTGCAAAATAGTTCTTTTCCCATTACCTTTTAAATTTAAAACTTTATTATATAGTTTTTCACTTTCTAAAATATTAACAACAAATTTATCATCAATATTGAAAAGTAAAATACGAAAATTATCATCTGATAAAGAAAGTAAAAAAGGATTATTTATTAATTCAATTTGTTTTTCTATACTAAGCTTTTTAAAATAATTCAAAAATGATACAAAAGATAATTTATTTAATTCTTCTATTTGTAATTGAAAATATTCAATCATAAATCCACCTCTTTTTTATTATATCATAAGAAAAAACTATTGAAAAATCAATAGTTATTTAGGTTCAATAAGTGACAATGATACTTTTCCTTTTTCTAAAAAAATGTCATCAACATAACAATCAACTATATCACCAACATTTACTACTTCCATTGGATGTTTTATATATTTATCAGTTAATTTGGAAATATGAGCAAGACCATCATTATGAAGGCCTATATCGATAAATACTCCAAAATCAACAACGTTTCTAACTGTTCCTTGTAATTTCATTCCAACTTTTAAATCTTTTATATCTAAAATATCACTCTTAAGAAGTGGTTGTGGCATCTCATCACGAGGATCTCTATTAGGTCTTTTTAAAGAATTAATAATATCTTCTAATGTGTATATATCAGTATTTAATTTTGTAACATAATCATTTATACTTATATTTTCAAGTAAATTAATTAGCTTACCTTTTCCAACATCATTTAAATCGCAGTCAAGTTCTTTTAAAAGTTTTAATGTTAGTTCATAACTTTCTGGATGAATTGATGTTGCATCTAAAATATTAGCACCTTCAATAACTCTAAGGAAACCTATTGCTTGTTCATAAGTTTTATCCCCTAAAAGCTTTTTCTTTTTTATTTCTTCTCTAGATGCAATTCTACCATTTGAATTACGATATTCAATTATTTTATCGATATTCTTTTTATTTATTCCTGATACATATTTTAATAGCGATGGACTAGCTGTATTAATATTTACACCTACACTATTTACTGCTTTAGAAACGACAAAGTTAAGTGATTCTGATAATTTCTTTCCACTAACATCATGTTGATATAAACCTACACCTATTCCCTCAGGTGGTATTTTAACAAGTTCTGAAAGTGGGTCTTGAAGTCTTCTTCCAATTGATACAGCACTTCTTTTTTCAACTGCTAAATCATGAAATTCTTCAATTGCAATTTTTGATGCACTATAAATAGATGCTCCTGCTTCTGATACAATTACATATTTACATGATAAATTAAATTCTTTTATCAATTCAGCACAAAATTTTTCTGATTCACGAGATGCAGTTCCATTTCCGATTGCTATAATATCAACATTATATTTAGTTATTAAATTTTTAACAGTGATTTTGCTTTGAGCTATATAATTATCTTTATTTGTTCCATTTAAAAATGGCTTTATAACAATTGAATCAAGATATTTACCAGTTTTATCAACAACTGCAAGCTTACATCCATTAACAAAACCTGGATCGAATGCTAAAACTATTTTCTCTTTCATTGGTGGCTGTAAAAGTAGACTTTCTAAATTTTTACTGAAATTATCAATAGCTGAAATCTCTGCTTTTTCTGTTAAATCTGCTCTTATTTCTCTTTCAACACTAGGACTGATTAATCTTTTATAAGAATCATTTATTGCATTAACTACATAACTATAAACAAATGATTCTTTATTTTTAATGACTTTTTCTTCTAAAAAGTTTAATATTTTTTTATTATCAACATCAATAGAAACATTAACTATTTTTTCTGCTTCAGCACGATTTATAGCAAGTATTCTATGTGGTTTTATCTCTTTTATCGCTTCACTATATTCATAATACATTTCATAAGTTTTATTTTCATCATTTGCATCTTTTTTCTTTTTACAAGTAATTACACCTGTACGATAAATGAAATTTCTAATCCACTTTCTAAAATAAGCATTATCACTTATATATTCAGCTATAATATAACATGCTCCTATAATAGCTTCATCTTTGGTTTTAATATTATCATTAATAAAACGATTAGCAAGTTCCTCTATTGTACCTTTAATTGGGAATGACATCATTATTTTAGCCATAGGTTCTAATCCATTTTTAATGGCTTCTGTTGCTTTTGTTTTCTTTTTTTCTTTAAATGGACGATATAAGTCTTCTACTTCAACTAGTTTAGTAGATTCCATTATTTTTGTTTTTAATTCATCTGTTAAAAGGCCTTTTTCATCAATAAGACGAATTACATCTTCTTTTCTTTTCAAAAGATTTACTTGGTATTCATAAACATCCCCTATTTTTTTTATTTGTTCTTCATTTAAAGCTCCTGTTGCTTCTTTTCTATATCTAGCAATAAATGGTATAGTATTTCCTTCCTCTAATAGTTTTAATACTGTTTCTATAGATTGTTCTCTTATATTAAGTTCAATACTTAAATTTTTTATTATATCTTTATTCATAGTTACCTCCATATATATAATAACATTTTTTTATAACTTTTTCTATTCTTTATGTCTTATTTTATTTTCTATTAATCCTGCTTTTTTAATTATTTTATAGCCATATTTCTCTTTTAAATCGTCGATAACTGCTTCGATTTGTTCTTGTTCATCTCTTATATTTCCATCTTCAAATAGTGAAGTTTGAAAATATAAATTATCCATTAATCCATCTAATCTAATACCTATTAATCTAATAGGTTCACACTCCCACATTTCATCAAATACTTCTTTACTTATTTCATATATTTCACTAGTTATATTTGTAGGATTTATAAGTTTTTTTTGATGGGTTCTTCTTTTAAAATACCTATCTTTTAAGATAACTGCTATAACACTAGCGTATTTTTTTTGTTTTCTTATTCTAATACCAACTGATTCTGATAGTGCTAATAAATATTGATATAATTCTAATTTATTATTAATATCTCTATTTAATGTTGTCTCGTTAGAAATGCTATCAGGAATAGATTCTTCACTAATAACAGGATTATTATCTATTCCTTTTGCCATATTTATATATACTAATGCTTGATTTTTAAATTGTTTTGATAAATATTCAATATTAGAATTAGCTAGATCACCAATTGTATGTATCCCTAAACTATGAAATTTAGGTGCTGTTTTTTTACCTATTCCAAATAAATCGTCTATTTTTAAGGGATACATTTTTTCTTTAATTTCAGTTTCGAATAGTGTATGTACTTTATCTGGTTTAGAAAAATCTGAGGCCATTTTAGCACATAGTTTATTATTAGCTATTCCAATATTCACTGTAAATCCTAAGATGTCTTTTATTTCTTTTTTTAATTTATAAGCAAATTCTATAGGATCACCATATATATTTTTTACTTTACCATAATCCATGTAACATTCATCAATAGAAGCTATTTCTATATCTGGTGAATAATTTTTTAAAAGTTCAAATAGTTTTTTAGACATTTCACTATAAAATTTATAGTTTGGTTGATATACTTTTAATACTTTACATTTTTTTCTCGCGCTATATAAGGTTTCTGAGGTATATATACCAAGTTTTTTAGCTGGCATTGATTTAGCTAGTACTATACCACTTCTAGCTTTTTCATCTCCTCCAATAACAGCATAACTATTTCTAATATCATATTTATATCCTCTTTTTAATAAATCAATGGCTGTCCAAGACAAAAAGGCATTATTAACATCAATATGAAATATTATTCTATCCATATTATCACCATTAACATTATAGCACAAACAAACGTTTGTTAAAAGAAAAATCACTAAAAGTGATTTAAAATAATGAACTTATAAATAAAATTAGAATGCCAAGTGATGTTCCAACTACTACTGTTTTTTTATCTTTACTACACAACATTTTAGGAAGCAATTCAAAAATTGCTATATAAATAATCATTCCAAGAGTTATACAAATTAAAACCCCTAAAATAAAGTTATTAATAATATTATTATTTAAAATAAACATTATTATTCCACCGAAAAAGGTTGAAAGTGAAATACATAGTGTTATTAAAATTGTTTTAAGTTTATTTTTATTAGAATTATAAAATGTTGATGCAATTACAAGTCCCATTGGAATGTTATGAAGTCCTATTCCAACACAAACCATTAATCCCAAACTAGTTGATGATAAAGCTGTTCCGTATAAAGCCATACCTTCTATAATATTGTGTATTACTAAAGCAATACTTGAAACTAGACCAATATGTTCTAAGTTTTCTATATCTCCATGTTTATCTTTATGATTATGTTCATGATGTGGAACTAATATATCTAAACTTTTTAAAAGAAATACACCTAGAAATGAGAAAACTACTACTATTAAAGCTGTTAAAATTCTATTTCTATTTTCCATAAGTTCAAACGCTTCGGGAATAAGTTCAGAAAATATTAAAGCTATCATTACTCCAAATGCCATGCTTATTGATAAATTTACAATTTTTTCATTATTTTTTGTTATAAAAACTATAATAGCTCCAATTAGAATAAATAACCCTACTCCTAAAGTTAATGAAAGTGCAATTAAATTCATAATATCATCTCTTTTTCTTTTAATATTTTATCATAATTTAATTATTTTTTTAATAAATTGTTACAAGTTTTTAATTTTTACATATAATATTATTGAATTTTGATTTTTTTCTGATACTTCATTGACATTTATTATATTTTATTATAAAATTAAATTGTATTTATGGGTCTATAGCCAAGTGGTAAGGCATGGGACTGCAACTCCCTGAGCGTTGGTTCAAATCCGACTAGGCCCTCCATGCAGGTGTAGTACAACGGCTAGTACGTGGCCTTGCCAAGGCTGAGACGTGGGTTCGATTCCCATCACTTGCTCCATTGACGAATCTGTTCGAACTTTTCGAACATTGATATATAGAAATCAATCGAAAGATTGGTTTTTTTGTTGTTACAAAGAAATCATCCTAAAGGAAGGATGGTGTTTATGATTCATATAATTAAACAAGAAATTGAAATGGAAGAAAGTTTAAAGCAAAGATTAGAGTTTATATGTAAGTTCTGTAAAACTAAGCCCATATTTATTAATGGTAGCATTAGAAGAATTGATAAATCTAATTTAAACTTTATAGAACCTCATAGAGTTATTATCAAAGGTATTACATTTCTTGTATTTAATTATTCTACTGATATTTATGTTGGAAATCTAGCGAATAAGATACAAATATCAGAATTAGAAAACTACTTAAACACTATGAACTAGACTTTCACAGGATGGACATTTTAAGACAAAAGTTGTATAATTAATATAGTGGATAGATAATTATCCCAGTCTTACAATGTAGTTTTGAGAAGTGAAAGTATTATATTCAGTAGTACCTTCACTTCTCTTTTTTTGAAGTGTCGTAACAAATGTCGTAATAATTGTCATAAGAAATGTCGCAAGAAAAAAAGAAAAGGAGATGAATTTGTATTGAATGAAAAAGAAGTAATTTGTGGATTATACCCTCGTGTAAGTACAGAAGATCAAGTCCGTGAAGGTTTTAGTCTTGATGAACAAGAAGAAAGTATGAAAAGATTATGTGATTATAAGAAGTATAAGATTTACAAAATTTATCGTGAAGAAGGAGTTTCAGCTAAAAATATGAAGCGTCCTAAGTTTCAAGAAATGGTTCAAGATATGAAAGATGGCAAAATAAATAAAATCATTGTTTATAAACTTGATAGACTTACTCGTTCTATTCAAGATTTAGAGTTTATTTGTAATTTGCTAGGAGAAACTAATTGTAGTTTAGAAAGCATTTGCGAAGAATTAAATACTGAAACTTCAACTGGTATCTTCTTTATGAGAATGACTACTATACTTGCTCAACTTGAAATTGAAAGAACATCAGAAAGAACTAAATTTGGTTTAGCTGGAGCTATCAAAAAAGGACATTTACCATACAGGGCTTGTTTAGGTTATAAGCATGAAAATAAAATGCTTGTTCCTAATCCTTTAACAAAAGATATTGTTGTTAGAATATTTGAACTTTATCACAGTGGTATGTCCTACCAAAAAATTAGTAATCTATTTAATAAAGAAAAGGTTTTAGACAAAGAAAATTGGTGTGATTCTACTATTACTACCATTTTACAAAATGAAGTTTATAAAGGTGATTTTGTGCATGGCAAAAGGACAAAAAATCCCATTTACTATAAAGATGTTGTTGAGCCAATTGTATCTCGTGAACTATGGGAAGAATGTCAGGTACAAAAGAAGAAAAACTCTCGTAGTTATATCAGAAATTTAACTTACTTGTTTTTACAAAAATTGAAGTGTCCTCATTGTAATAGAATTATGGGTGGTAAAGCAACAAAGAAGAAAAACGGAAATGTATATTACTACTATTATTGTACTGATTGTAAATGCAACATTAAAGAAGAAACAATTGAAAATTATATAAAAAATTTTATTGATGATATTGTAGAATACGATTCAGTTGTTAATCAATTTTTCTTACCTATGATTAAGCAAAAAATTGAAAATCCTATAGAACAATTAGAAAAAGAAATCAAAGACTTAAAAACAAAAAATGAAAGATTAAAACAAGCATATCTCGAAGGTGTATTCCTTTTAGATGATTATAAAAAAGAAAAAAAGAATATTGATAAAACAATTGAGAGTTTAGAAAATAAAATTATGGATACTGAAATAAGTGATGAATTACGATTTACTTCTGAAGATATTTTACTTAAAAGAGATATTGATTTTATCAATAGAATTAAATATCCTGATAAGTATCAAGATTTTAATAAATTTTGGAAGGATTACACTAGAGAAGAAAAATCAGAGTTAATAATGAGATATGTTGATGAAATAGAACTTGATAAAGTTAATAATAAATACGAAGTTAAATTTGTTAAATTTAGAGAATCTATTTGTAAACCAATGGCTGAATTAGAAAATAAAGGATACTTAGATAAGAAAGTTCAAATATTTGGAAACTTTGCTGGATATATGAGATTTAGTGAGTATCTTCCTTTTGATAAAATATCAGAGCATATCATAAGACTAAGACAATTTTATGATGTAAGATTTTATGAAGCTGAATATTATGTTCAAGATCAAGTATTCAAATTTGAATTAGATGAAAACAAAACAGATATAGTTAGAGTATTTCCTATGCAAGATTATAAAAAGATAGATTCTCAAAATAAAAAAGATATTCATACTTATGGAGTGTTATATGTAAATAAAAATAATGAACTTTATAAAGCAAATGAAGATGTTGTTTTTAAATATATCCCTGATATATGTGATAGTGTTACTTTTTCAAGAGAACCTATCGCTATTAATGTAAAACCTATTACCTATGATGAATTATACGATAATGAAGAAACTATTGTCGAAGCATAGTTTCTTCTGGATTCTAAGGCGAGCCTTAGCCCCCGTATTTTGTTAGTATGACAAAATTCCTAGGGGGTTAAATATTTTGTCAAAACAAAATATAGCTAAAAAACCACAAAGAAAGGAGATGTGATTTATATACCTAGTTTAGGTTATTCTTTTCATTTAAGTAATGATAAAAATAAGAAAAATAGTAGTAAAGCAAGTGCAAAATCTAATTTAAGTGGTACAACATCTAATAGTAATAATGCTATCCAAAATGCAGCAGGATTATCAAAATGTGATAATCATAATTGTAGAAAGTATGATGACGGAGAATATGATATTGAAATTATTATAGGAACTAATTCAATCGTAAATGATGTTAAAAAATTATATAAGGATGAGTTTGAAGAAGCAAGAATCGAATATAATAATAGACAAATTCGTGATGATAGAAAGATAAAAGATTATTTCACTCATGTTAGTAATAACACAAAAAAGGATTTAGCTTGTGAGATAATTATTGAACTTGGCGATATGGAATTTTGGAGTACAAAAGATATGGGCTATAAAAAGAAAATGACTAATGTGTTTGAAGAACAAGTTAAAGATTTAGAAAAATTAGTTCCTGATTTTAAGATAGCAAGTGCTATAATTCATTATGATGAAACAAGTCCACATCTTCATATAATTGGAGTTCCAATTAAATCTAAAAATAAGTATGGTATGTCTAAACAAGTTGGAAAGTCTAATGTCTTTACTAAAGAATCTTTAACAAAAATTCAAGACAAAATGAGAGTTCATTGTATGGAATCTTTCAATAAAGAGTATCACACTAATTATAAGTTAAAATCTAAATTAAAAGGTCGAAATCGTGATTATCATATTTCAGAAATGGGAAATTATCAAAAGATGAAAAAATCTCTTGAAATACATCAAAACACATTAAATAAAGCAAAAGACAAAACTGATAATTTAAAAAATAGTACAAAAGAAATTAGAGATATGCTTGAAAATTTAAAGTCAAAAGGTTTAATTAAAAGTCAATTAGTCTTAGATGTAGTTGATAGAGATAAAGCTATTGTTTTTTTTGATTTAGTTGATAGAACTATTGCAGAATACCAAAACATTCAAGAATTATCTGTTACAATAAAAGAAGTGGAAAGTGAACTTCTTAACAATCGTGATCGAATTAGATTATTATTGAAAAACAATGAAGAACTCAATTCTGAGGTTGATAATTTAAATAAAAAAATCAAGTCAAAAGATAATGAAATTAATGATTTAAAAGAAGAAAATCATTCACTAAAATCTGCACTTGAACATCTTAAAAATTTAATTTACAATCTCGTTAAATTTCTTATGGATAGAATTTATAGAAATAAAGATAAGGAAAAATATATGGAATTTGCTACGGAATTATATGAGTATGGAGCTTTAGATGAAGAAGATTTCAACATTCTTCAAGATAACAAAAATACAAATAATAAAAATAAATTTATAATAGAAAAAGATGATATTGAGCGTTGATGCTCTTTATCATCTTTTATAATTTTAATCCTTTTTGAAATTCTGCATAATCACTATATGACATTCCTATTATACCTTCATTCAACCAATATTGATTTTCTTCAGAATCACCATCCGTTTTTATTATATATTGAGTTTGAAGAATATGCATAGCATTTGCAACTTTATAGAAAGTTCCAAAAGTTTCTAATTCGTATTCTGATAGTTTATTGTACTTATTATATTCACTTAGCAATAAAGAAATATTTTCATAAGTTCTTTCTTTGGAATCCTTATCTAAACACATATTGCAAGAAATAACAGCTAAATCGATTATTCTAAGTAAATAATTTGAAACAGCAAAATCAATAATCCATATTTTAGAATCTTTATCAACCATAACATTTGTACTAATTATATCACCATGAACAAAAGCTTTTGGTAAACGATCAAAATCAATTTTCCTTAACTCTTCTAATAGTCTATCAAATTGTTCCTTATATTCTGAAGATACATATTCTCTTTTTTTATTATATTCTTCTTCAAAATTTATAATTGCCCAAGAATCGTAAATAAAATTAGGTTCTATATCTAAATTATTAATCATAGAAGTTTGTTTTGCAAGCTCTTTTATAGTATCTATACTAGGATTTTCTTGTAATTGAAAAAAGTTCTTTCCATCAATATATTCAAAAACACATATTTCATAATTATTTTGTTGATATTCTAAAGATAAGTTTATATCACCATTTATTAATAAAGGTTTAGGAGCATTAATATTACTATTTGCTACAGCTCTTATTCTTTCTAAATAGTTATTAACATCTTCGCTTGTTCTAGCTTTACTAAATATTTTTACGCAATATTTACCTCTAGATGTAGTTAAATAATAATTATAATCTTCATATCCTATCTCTATTAATTCATTAGAAATAAAATCTCCTAAGTCATATCTTTTGCATATTTCTAATGAAATATTTTTTAAATCAGTATTTAGACCAATCCTTTTATTGAAATCCTGTAATTCAAATGTCTCCATATTTAATCATCTCACTTTCTAATTAATTATTATTTAAAATCCTGCAAATTTTGATATTCTAGCTATATCATGGATTAATTGTTCAAAAGATTCTTTTGTCCAAAATCTAGGATGCATATATCCGTGATTAACACTATTTCTATTGTCTCCTCTATCGAAAGTACTTGAATCATCAAAATAATGCTCTAATTCATTTAATAATGAAATATATTCGATTTTATTTTTATTTTCCTTTTTTGCTAATTTAATTAGTTTTTTACCAGTTCTTCTATATTTAGGATTTCCATTTTCATCTAATAATTCCATTCCATATTCAGAAGTAGTGGAACGAATTAGTTCTTCTAAATATGTATAAGCAAATGGGGTTAAAACGGAATATGATTCAGGATATGTATTATATATTTTTTGCACAATATCCAAATCTGGTACCCAGTTCCATCCATGAGCATATTTACAAATTTCTATAAAGTCATCATTTATATTCATATTCTACTCCAATCTACCCTTGTTTGGTTAATGAAGAGTTTTCTTGTATAGGAATTAATCTAGTTTTTATAGTATTGATAAATGCGCATTTATGTTCAATCTCAAACTTTTCAGTATCAGTTGTTAATTCATATTTTATAAATATATCTGGAATAAACTCATATCTATCACTTTGGAAATTACCATAAGAAGTATCACTTTCAGTATAACTGCCTTTTAACATACAATATAATAAATTCCATCTATCGCAAGATCCAACATCATTTTCAGATTTAGTATTATCAGTATCTTTGAAAATTGGTTCTTCGTTCATATCAATCATTTTGAATTTTATATTATTTTTATCATAATAATCATTTAAAGTCGAATCATTAAATCGCTGAGATAATGCTATAGAAATGCATTTATCAATATCAGTATTTTTATTCATCACCATTAGTCTTACAGGTATACTATCCTTATAAAAGACTATTGCATTGTGCTTATTATCAATATTAATTTCATGATTATTAACAGTTATTATACAATTACAATTCTTAATTATTTTGTACTCATTAAATGGTATTTTTTTGTCTTCAAATCCATCAACAAAAGCTCCATTAAAGCATTCATAATGATTATCATGTTGTTCTGTCCATAAATCTATAGTCTTAATAACTTTCATCAAATACCTCCAAGCAATTTCTTAATATGATTATACTATATTTTTGGCTTATTTACTACACTCTAAACCTAAATTCCAATTAAAATATGGTATAATATTTATGGTGATGTAGACTTGGACTTTTTACTTAAAGAAATATATTTAAACTATTTTAACCTAAAACATACAATTAAATTTTCAACAGATAGAGAATTTATCAAGTTTGTTTATGAACTAAGAAATATTGAGAACAATGATTTTAATGCAAAAAAGTATATAAAAAACTATAATGACAATATTAGATTTAAAATTCTCAATTATTTAAATGCTGACATAAAAGATCAGTTTTTTACAGAAAAGGAATTTCTACATTTTACATACCCATTTGAACAAACTATTACAAGACTACAAATTATTTATATAACAATTGGTCAAAAGAGATGGAATCAAATATTTAATTTTGAATATGAACTTTTTATCAATCTTGTAAGCATAATTATACTTAGAATAAATCTATTTAATAATTATTATCTCGAAAAAAATAAAAAGAGAAAAAAAGAATATAAGATGACATTTCCACATTCTACAAATTACTTTATTACTAAAGAAGAACTATGCAGTTTCTTTCCCAATAACGATAAATCCATTGATAACATTTTACAAATTATATCAATAGACATTAAGAATATGAAAAAAATAGATGATACATCGCTATTATTAAAATATGAAAATAAATATATTTTATATTTCGTTTGGGATTTTTTATACAATGTATATGATGTATTAGAAGATAGAGTTGTCAATTATTATAAAGAAAATGATAATATTGACAATTATTATTCGAATCGTGGAAAAACTTTTGAAAAATACTGTTTTAAAGAATTGATTGATGCTTTTCCAAAATCTAACATCTTTAGAGGTTTAAATTATAAAGATAGTTTTGGTAATCACGAAATTGATATTTTATTAGAAACATCGGATGATATTATTATTTTTGAATGTAAAAGTTCTAAATTCAATATACAAAAAACAGAAAATGATAAAGAAATGAAAAATGCTTTTTTGAAAGCATTCGGGAATGGGTTTAAAACTATAAATGATTTTTATAATTACATTAAAAATAATGGAAGTAAAATGTATTCAAAACAATCAAAAAAGAATTTTTCTTTTGATTTCAAAAACAAAAATGTAATTTTCATAAATTTAAGCTTGTACAATATAGAATATTTACAAACTTGTGTTCAAAAATTAGATAAAAGTTTAATCAATCCTGTAGATATTTATCCAATTAATTGGAATTTTATTGATTTTTTAACAATTATGAATTTAACAAAATACAACTCTAAACCAGTCTTTGAATATTTACATAAAAGATTTAAAATGCTTAACAAAAATAAAAAATTAAAATTAGATGTAGATGAGATAGATGCTTTTGGATTTTTAACTGATGAAAATAATGAACGAGTATATAAAATGCTCATTGACAATAATCACGATGTTGATACAGAATTTATGATAAATAACGGTATTTATCGAGAGCAAGTGAATAGTTTTTTTAATAAAAAATTTATAGAAAACTTCTTTAAATAAAGAAATGGAGAAAATAAATGAAAGAAAAAATATTATTTGAAATTCCAATATATTCAATGCCTCAAAATGTCTTTGACAATAAATGGGAAAAATTTAAACAACGAGAAATAGAAAAATATTTAAAAATAAACAGTGAATTGGGAGATTATGAATATTGGTTAAATAAAATATATTTTACGGTCTCTGTATGGAAATATAATCAAATTGTAGGCTACATACAAATTTTAATTAAGAATAAAGATATAATTTTTGAATTATTTATGACAGAGGATAAAAGCATTCATTACAATGCTAAATCTAAACACTTCATTGTATACTTACCAACTATTGGATTACACTTTTTCACTGACGATAAAGATGACAAAGAGATAAAACTTGAAATAAACAAATACTTAACAATGATTAAAAATGAATTTATAAATAAAAATTTTTTCATAGATTTAACCACTTATACTAATTTAATAGATAATATAAATATTAAGAAGATAATTGAAAAAAACTAATCAATATATTTATTTTATGAAATAATTGTGCTAAAATGTCATTAGTGATTGATATTTTATATATCAAGTCGTTAAGAAGTGAAAAAGTTGTAGATATCTACACCATTTGCTCCATTTGAAAACAACTTACGGACTGCAACAAGTTCGTGAGTTTTTTATTTTATATAAAATGCTTAAAGTTCTCTTTCTAGGAAGGAGGACTTTTTTGATGTTGGATTTTAAAACTATGGAAACATTAAAGCCAAATAACAAAATCTTGGAGGTAATCAAAGACTATACTTACAAAGTTAAGAAAGGAACAGTTAAACACTTATTACATACTAATTTACAGGTTATAGAGCCTACAGAGTATCAAATTACATATCCTACTACTCTTACAATACTAGAATATAAAATTAACGAAATATCTAACAAACCGTTTTATATTAAAGAACATAATCAAAAATATTCATTATCAGAACTTATTCAAATTTTAAAGAAATTGAAAATTTAGGGTTTACTTTTTTCGTTTTAGTGAGGAAACAGATGAGAGGACTAATTTTTTAATTAGACTTTGTAAAATTCCTTTTTAATGAGGAAACTAATAAAAAAGTGTAAAAAATGCGTAAAATTTTAACTTTTTTCATAACTCGGGTCTGAATTTTAGCTTCTGAGTGAGGAAACAAGTGAGGAGATGATTATTTTATGAGATGTGCAGTATATGTAAGAGTTAGTACAGACGACCAAAGAGATAATGGTTATTCTATTGATTCACAACTTCGTATGATTAAAGAATATTGTGAGAAAAACGATTATAGTATTGTTGATGTTTATAATGACGCAGGTCATTCTGGAAAAGATTTAATGCGACCAGAAATGCAAAGATTACTTGCAGATATTAAATCTAAAAAGATTGATAAGTTAATTGCTATTAAAGTGGATAGACTGACTAGAAATAACTATGATGGATTTTGGCTACTTAATTACTGTGAAGAACACGATGTTAAAATAGAACTTATTTTAGAGCCTTATGATGTATCTACTGCTAATGGTGAAATGATTTTTGGTATGAATTTAGTATTCGGTCAAAGGGAAAGAAAAGAAATTGGAGCAAGAACAAAAAGAGCTATGGAAGAAATGGCTTTAGAGCATGTTCACCCTAGTAAAGCGCCTTTCGGCTATATTAGAAATAAAGATACAGGACATTTAGAAATAGAGCCAATTGAAGCCCAAGTTGTTAAAGAAATATTTAAACTTTGCCAAAAAGGACATTCTACTAGAGGCATTGCTACTATTATGGATGATAATAATGCTTATTTAAAAAATGGAAAATGGCGAAGTGATAGAGTTTATAAAATACTTACTAATTCTATCTATATAGGCATATTTGAATATGGGAAATATAAGCGAAAACCACAAGATATTTTAAGAGTAAAAGACTATTGTGAGCCAATTATTGATGAAGTTACTTGGAATGCTACTAGAAATGTATTAGTAAAAAATAAGCATTCAAACTATGGAGAGTTTATTCATTTATTTTCAGGATTAGTAAAATGTCCGATATGTGGTAGTATTATGGCTTCCTCTGAATCTTTTAAATATCCAAATGGAAAACAAAAAGTTTATTACCATTTAAGATGTAAAAATCATAATTGTAGTGGCTATGGACTTCATTATAATACCGAGAAAATTGAAGTTAAATTAAGGAGAGTTTTAGAAGAATTAACTATCTTTATGATGGGTACAAATAATGAAATTATCACTTGTAATTCTACAAAAAGTAATGATGTAAAAGAAATCGAGAAAGCCATTGAAAAACTAAAATTACAAGAAAAAAGATTAGTTGATTTATATTTAAGTTCTACATTAGATGTTGAGACAATTAACCACAAAAACGATGTTATCAAAAAAGAGATTGAGAAACTAAACAAAAAGAAAATAACCCTTGATCCAGATAATGAATCAAAAGAATATACAACAGAACTATTAAAAAAATTAGATTGTAAAAAGGAAGATGACAAATTGATATTTAAAAATGTTAAGATGTTTGACTTTACCTTTTTCTATAATTTACTATCAAGAGAAGCCAAGAGAGATATGATTCATAGACTAATATCACAAATAGAAATCACAAGAGATGATAACTACAATATTGACATTAAAAATATAAAATTTACAGATGAATTTATCACCAAAAGCAGTAAAGAGTTTCTAAAATATTTAAACATTGTTCTTCAAAATGATAATGTTGGAATCAAATATCTAAATGAAATGACGAAAGAAGAATTAGAAACAAAGAAAAAAGATTATGATGTTTTATCAATTTTAAAGATGAAAAGAAATGAATATTCGAGTAAGTTTGTAGATGATTTTTTTGCCAAAGCACATAGTCATTTTTATGTAGATGGTATAATAGGTTGTCCTTATTTTGAAGGAAATGTTGCTAAAGATTTTCTACTATTAGTACCTAAAAAAGAAGTATCAAAAGCAAATTAAAAATGAAAGGATTTTTCAATGAAACGATTAGCAAAAGAAAATATTTTGAAAAATCAAGTAGATACCATAGAGCAATTTAAAGTTCTTGATTATCTAAAAAAGCAATTATTTATTAGTGATTTTGTTGTAATTTTAATTGATAGATTTACTATTAAAGTTGTAGATAAAAACAATGAACAGGGATATTTTAAATACAATAGCAAAACGAAATCGGTAGATTTTTACGAAGAAAATATTAAGAATAAAGAAATGGAGAGATAAAAAAATGGAATTAAACTATACAAAAGTTGGTGATTATTTATTACCGAATTTAACAATAGAAAAACAAAATAATGAAAAAATAAACAAGTATGGCTATTTAAGGTTACACTATCTGAAAGAAAATAATAAGCCACTTTATACAACTCTTTTAATGAAAAATGAACTAACAAATCATCTTGTTTCAGTTAGTATTGAAGCAGAAAATAGATTAAATATTTTAATGAAGCAATACAAAAATTCTGATGAATTACTATCTGAAAAAAATAAAATTAATAACCAAATTGAATGGGCAAAACTAATGAATAATTATAAAAATATGGCAGAAGAAATTATCTTAAAAGAAATAATTTATGTATGAAAATAGGACTGTAAAGCAAGCAGTCCTTTTAAATTTGAACTAAATAAATGTGAATACAAGTCAAAATATATGTCCTAGCCAGCGAGTCTGTAAATAATTTTGTGTAAATAAAAATCTTTCCATGATACAATAAAAGAAATGGAGAGATTTTTATTATGAAAGAAAA
>CANSFI010000014.1 GCA_947646095.1 uncultured Mycoplasmatota bacterium | reverse complement strand
TAATTGGGTATCACTTGGTGATGCTGGTGAAGGAAGAAATTGTAACACTTGTGGACATACTGATACAAGAGGACACAATCTTGGTACTCCATATAATGTAGGAATACCACAATATATAGGAAATGATCAACACTCTTTCGCTAGAGAACAATCATGTACTAATGGATGTGGTTATACTACAGCAGCACCATCAGTTCCAGGGAACTGTGATTACAGTGGACCAACAACAACAGCAAATGATGGAGTAACAGTTTATGCACAATGTCCAGGGTGTCTTCACAACAAGGTGGTTCATACACACAATTTAACTGAATCCATATCAAAAATAGAAGGGGATGTATATTGTCATAAATTTACAGTAACATGTTCATGTGGTTATAGTTATAGTTATAATGTAGAACATAATTGGAGACCAACTGGAAAAATTAATGAATATGCCTCACCAGACAAAGCAGAACAATATGTATGTCCAGCATGTGGATCAACTAAGTGGGGGCCACAAGTAACATTTATTAATGAAACTAGTGAAAATTCAATGCAAATGGATTTTAGTGATATTGATAATATTACAGTATCCTTCAATGAAAAACCAAAAAAATTAGTAAAAATACGTAATGTTAGTAATAACGGAAATTGTTAAAATAAACAAGTGAGAGTGATAAGAATGAAAAAGGGTAAAAAATGGTATAAATCATTTAGTAGTTGGCTAGTTATAATAGCAAGTATCATATTAGTTCCTATATTGATTGCTAACATATACATTATATTTCAATCAAAAACAAATAAAGATAAAGTACCAAGTGTTTTTGGATATAAACCATTCATTGTTCTTTCAGGATCAATGGAAGGTAAAATTCATAAAGGAGATTTAATTATAACAAAAAAAGTTGATCCAACAACTTTGAAAGTAAAAGATATAATAGCCTTTAGAGATGCTGAAAATACTGTTACAACACATAGAATTATTGATATAGTTGAAAATAATGGACATACACAATTTATTACAAAAGGTGACAATAACAGCACACAAGATCACAATTTAGTTAGTCTTGAAGATGTTGAGGGAATATACGTTGGACGTATTTCTGGATTTGGTTCAATAATGAAAAGTTTATCAGAACCAACTACTATACTCGCGTTAGCACTCATAATAACTGTTCTATTTGTTATAGGATTTATGATTTCAATGAAAAAAGATAAAGATCTTGAAAGAGAAGAATTCTTAAAATACAAAATGTTAAAAGAACAAGAAACACAACAAAAAGAACAAATGTTAAAGGAACATGAACTAGAAAAACAAAATGAATTACAAAGACAGCAAGAAATTCAAAGACAACACGAAATACAAAATAGAGAAGAAATTAGATATCAAGAAGAACAACCAAGACCAAAACCTAGACCAAATATAGATATCAGAGTAGTTAAAGCACTACAAGATAGAGGCTTTACAAAAGAAGAAATATTAGAATTATTACTCTCTAGAGAAGAAGAAAAAAATAATGATTCTGATGATGAATTAATGTGGTAAATACTCGAAAGAGATTTACATAGAAAGAATAAAAAAAATAAAATAAAATGTGGGAGGAAAAATTATGAAAAAAGGAATGACATTTTTAGGAGTATTAGCAATGGCAGTAGTAGTTACTAGCTATTCAGTAAGTGGAACATATGCAAAATATGTATCAGAAATTGATCTTGCAGATGAAGCAAGAGTAGCAAAATGGGAAATTGGATTAACAGAAGATACAGAAAAAACATTCAATTTATTCCAAGAATCATACGATTATGTAATGAATGATCAAACAAATAAAGAAGTAGTAAAATCATTAAATGGAAAAAGAGTAGTAGCACCAGGAACAAAAGGACAATATACATTTGCCTTAACAGGAGAAATTGAAACAAACTATAGAATTAACTTAATAGTAAGTGGAGATAATAATGTAACAACAGAATATTCATTTGTAGAAGATGGAGTAACAAAAACAGAAACATACGATCCAATGAGATTCTATTTATCAACAAATGATAGCGAAGATATTGATACAATCGCAAATGAAAATTTATTAACATTCACTGAATTAAAAGAAGCATTAGCAGACTTATATTCAGGAGAAAGTGATACAGTATATGCACCAGGAAAAGTAAATGTACCATCATATACAATTTATTGGAAATGGGACTTCAATGGAAATGATACACAAGATACAGAACTTGGAAAAAGTGCTGAAGATCATTTAATTAACTTAAAAATTACAATCAGAGCTGAACAAACTAGAGATGCTGCAACTACAACAACTCTAGGAGCATAATTAATAGCTTAATAAAAATAAATGTGGTAAATACTCGAAAGAGATTTACATAGAAAGAATAAAAAAAATAAAATAAAATGTGGGAGGAAAAATTATGAAAAAAGGAATGACATTTTTAGGAGTATTAGCAATGGCAGTAGTAGTTACTAGCTATTCAGTAAGTGGAACATATGCAAAATATGTATCAGAAATTGATCTTGCAGATGAAGCAAGAGTAGCAAAATGGGAAATTGGATTAACAGAAGATACAGAAAAAACATTCAATTTATTCCAAGAATCATACGATTATGTAATGAATGATCAAACAAATAAAGAAGTAGTAAAATCATTAAATGGAAAAAGAGTAGTAGCACCAGGAACAAAAGGACAATATACATTTGCCTTAACAGGAGAAATTGAAACAAACTATAGAATTAACTTAATAGTAAGTGGAGATAATAATGTAACAACAGAATATTCATTTGTAGAAGATGGAGTAACAAAAACAGAAACATACGATCCAATGAGATTCTATTTATCAACAAATGATAGCGAAGATATTGATACAATCGCAAATGAAAATTTATTAACATTCACTGAATTAAAAGAAGCATTAGCAGACTTATATTCAGGAGAAAGTGATACAGTATATGCACCAGGAAAAGTAAATGTACCATCATATACAATTTATTGGAAATGGGACTTCAATGGAAATGATACACAAGATACAGAACTTGGAAAAAGTGCTGAAGATCATTTAATTAACTTAAAAATTACAATCAGAGCTGAACAAACTAGAGATGCTGCAACTACTACAACAGGAGCATAATTAATAGCTTAATAAAAGGAAGTTATTTAACTTCCTAATAAGCCTATGAATTTCGTAGGTTTATTAGGAAATTAAATAGTGAATTAAGAAAGGGGTAAAGGGTGTGGAAAATTATTCAAATAAAGAAGAAAAAAATCAAAGTGAAAAAATTGTTATTTTGATTATAATAATTAGTGTACTTCTTTTATTAATTACTAGTTGTAGTTGTACATCTAAATTACTAGGACAAATTGGATCCTCTTTATCAGATAGTATTAATAATATTTTTAAAAACGAAGATGATTATCCTATTGATGATGATACTAATGATATGGAAGTTATTTCAAATAAGGAATTGAAATTTGATGTTAGTAATTTCGAAATGTCTTTAAGTGATGTAGATGGAAAGATTAGTTATTCTTATAGCAAAATAAGACCTAGCAAATTTACTTGTTCAACTAGTGATGCAAGCATTGCTACTTGTTATGTTAAAGATGGATATGTTGTTATAAATCCTAAAGCAGTTGGGAAAGTAAAAGTTACATTGCAAACAACTGCAAATGGAAAAATATATGAAGCTACAACAACAGTTACTATCACTGATTCTAAAAAATCTATTGCTTTATCTAGTAATGGAGGAACAATAAATTTAAAATATGGAAATCAAGTTGTAGTTAATTATAGTTTAATAGGTCTTAGTGGCGAAGTTAAAGTAACATCAAGCGATAACAGTGTAGCAACAGCAACAGCTCGTGATGGGAAACTTTATATAACTGGATTAAAGCCAGGCAATGCTACTATAACACTTTCTGTTACTTATAATGGTAAAGAATATAGGGCTACATATAATTTAAGTGTTATTAATAAAAACGAAGATAATACTACCAATAATCCTAATAAACCAAATAATAATGGTGGAAATAGTGGTGGTAACAATACAGGAAATAATCCTGAAGAAAAAAAATATCAAGTTACATCTCAACAAAAAAAATATAGTATGAGTTTTGTAGATGGTCATGGTGAAAGAAGTATTATATTAAACACTAATTTATTCGATAATCAAAAAGTTGAAATAACAACAAATGGTAAAAAGAACTTAGTTATCTGTTCAACAGATAAAAAATTCTGTCTAACTCTTGCTGTTGATGGTAACAACGATGGAGGTAATATAGAAATAGAATATACAGGCGAATTTAATGAACCATCATCTCTTCCATTTAAAATAATTGCTAATTCAATTGGAACATCTACTATACATGTTTCTGCTCAAGCTCTTGGCAAAAATGTAGCAGATTTCAATATTGAAATTAAAGTAGGAGAAAAATATATTGTTACAATTGATGCAGTTGATGGAATGTTTAATGAATTTACAAAACTTTATGAATTTGAATTATCAAATGACGATAAGTTAGATTTATCTGAATATGATAAACCTTATAAAATTAGTGAAAAGGATTGTGTATATTATAAATTTATGGGTTATAGTACCACTCTTAATGGAAAAGTTGAATATAATGGTGACGAAATAATTAGTGAATTAGAAAATAATTTGAATTTGTATGCAATCTATGATACTAAAGCAAATCCAATTTCAGAATTAAAATTAACTAAAACTTTATGGGTTAAAGATATTCCACTATTTCATAATGAAGAATATTATCAAAAATATAAAGAAGATAAAGTAATTTATCCAGGAGTATCTGGAATGTATACAATGAATTTAACAAATGAAAGTTCTAGTAAAATTATTATGGATAGTATAACTTTAAAAGAAGATACTGTTTGTGTAAAAGAAGGATGTTTGAATATGGGTTATATGATTAAATATTCAACTCCTGAATCAGAGTGGGAAGCATGTTATGGTAAAATGGGTTCTGGTGAAAATGCAGAAGAATATTGGATTTTAAATACAAACCCAGGAACTATAAAAATAGCAGATAATAGTTTTAAAGCACAATTACCACTTAATAAAATAGAACTAGAACCAGAAGATGAAATGCAAATTGTAATCTTTTGGAAATGGGTAGATAATGATAAATTAGATACTCTAATAGGAAATTATGTTGCTAAAAAGCTTGAAGATGAAAGCATAAATGATACATATGGTTTATCTATAGGTATTAATTTTGAAGTAAAAAATGAGTCTTGTCCAACAAACTAAAATTATGGTGTAATCATGAAAATAGCAAGAAAAATATTCTTTGTAATTATTTCAATAATTTTAGTATTGTTAGTAGCTTATAATGTATATAGAGTTGTTTCTACTAAAATTTTAAAAAAGGATATAACTACTATAAATGGGTATACTGTTTTAGAAGTTGTATCTGGTTCTATGGAACCAACTATTTATAAAGGTGATATGATTGTTATTGATACAAAAGTCAAAGAATATCATAAGGGTGACATAATAACTTTTTATGATTCTGAAGGATCATTTGTTACTCATAGGATAGTTTCAATTAATGAAACAGAAATGATAACCAAAGGTGATAATAACAATACCAATGATGAAGCAACCTCTACTAGTAAAATAGTAGGAAAATATGTATTTAAAATAAATAAAGGTCAAAAGATTTTATCAATGTTAAAAAATCCAATTATCGCTACTTTAATATTAGGTAATGGAGTATTACTTTGTATATTTTTAAGTATTGATAATAAAGGTAATTTAATATTAGATGAAGAAGAAAAAGAATATGAAGAATTTAAAGAATATTTAAGTAAAAAAGAGAATAAAAAATGGTAGGTGAAATATTATGAAAGGCTTATTACAGAGTAAAATATTTAAGAAAAATTTAAAAAAATGGTTATTCATGTATGTAATGTGTATGGGACTCTTTACTACTGTAATAACATATTCAAAATATATTTCAAACATGTTAGATGGAAGCGACAGTGCAAGAGTTTCAAAATTTAATATCGCTCTTGAATATTGTAGTGATGCTACATGTAATGAAGGTATTAAAGGTAATGAAGTTTTCAGGCAAAATCCAACATCTGAAATGGTTTATTACTTCGCTGTAAATACTAGTAATTTAGAAGTAAGTGCTGACTTAATTTTAACAATTAATGTTGATACTCATTTTAAAATAAAAGAAATAGAAAAAGTAGAAACAGATAACTCAAAAGTTAATATTGTTAGTAAAAGTGATAACGAAAAAACTGAAAGTATAGCAGATCATGCAATTGCTGGAAATAAAGAAAAAATGATATATAAGGTTACTGTAGTATATGATGAAAAAGTTGTAGATTATAATAAATATAACTGTAAAGAATCTGGTAATGGTTGTGAAGTTATAAGAGGAGTGGAAATAGATAAGGAAACAGGTCTTCCTAAATATATTTTTATGGATGAAAACAATAAAATTTACGATATATTAACAGTTGGATATTCAGCAACTCAAACAAGATAGAAGGGGTGAGGTAAAATGAAAAATAGAAATCATAAAAACATATTTAAGATAGTAGTTTTCTCTTTACTAATAATAGGTTCAATTGGTTTAATCAATTTGCCACAAACTTATTCATCCTTTCAACATGATGAATCTTCTGCACTAGTATATAAAACTAAGCTTTATAATTTATATAGTGAACATAATATTATTTTAGAAAGAGCAACTATGGATTATATTTATCTTAGATTTTCTTTTAAACCTAGTGAAGTAGGAAAAAATAGTAAAAAAGATTCTTATAAAATAGATATACCAAATACTTGTACATTTGAAAAAGTAAAAGAAAATGCCTATATAGATAAATCATTACATTCTTATACTGTTTCATACAATAATGGTACAAATAGAAATACAGTTGTTAATATTCACATTAAATGTGCTGTGACACCTAATAAAGAATTAAACTATAAAACTAATGTATCAGCAACTATCGATGATCAAAGTCCATTTTTATATACAAAATATACTTACAAAGAAACATATGATGATTATCTTAAACATGTATATGCAAAAGTTAATGATTTTATAGTAATTTCTGAAACTTCCAAAAATTTTGATAACGAATTTATAACATGGATAAGGGAATATGGTAAATATATAACAGGAAGCGAAAAAGAAGCCGAAGAATATGTTAGAAAGATTTATTATGGTGAAACTGAATTAAAAGATCCAAATAAATTTAATGCTCTACCAGGTCTTAGTGTCGAATATGATAATTATACAGGTGAATATACATTCAAAATATTAGAAAACTTTATTGGTTACTCTAAAACATATCATCAATATAAAATATATGGTTCTCCTGATAGTATTAATCTATATTTTTCTACTAAAACTAAAGGAGGATTATATCAAGCATTCCAAATTTATTTAAATGAATATATATATCCAAATAAGAAAGATACAGCTGATGTTATTTATAAATATGCTTATAATAATAACAAACTTTATGATTTGATTTTCAATAATAAATTGACAACAGGTTTTGTTAGACTATCTTATGATGCTACAAGTGGTAATAGTGGAATTACATTAATTAAATCAGAAATACTTAGTGCTGCTATGTCAGAAGCTAATAATAAACCTTATGTTGCATTTGATACATTTGATAATATGATGTATAGCTTTGGACAAGGATTAACTAAGTTCTATGGCAATGAAATATCAAAAGATATTAGAGGTCAAATTTATAATAGAGAAGATATTCAAGCTTCTATTACAAAAAATAGAAAAGGTGCAACAAAAGTAGGAGCATTTAATGATTACTTTGTTCAAAAAGATGGAAACAGATATTTAATAATTAATATAAAATCAGATGGTGAAATTAATTTATTTACTATTACACCAGTTACTATTCCAAATAATGATATAACAATTACATTTAGTAATACTAATAATAGTACATTAACTATCAATATTAAAGGTACTAATAAAACAAGTGTTAATCAAACTATTACAAACTTAGATAAATACTTTAAAACAAATACAACAATAGGTTCAAGTAATATTAAATCTGATAAAGATAATGAATATATTGTAGAATATACAGTAAATAAATAAAATTTCTAGAGTAAAATCTAGAAATTTTTTAATTTGAATTTTATTAATTTTTATAGACAAACCCATTTATTTACCTATATATTAGCTAAATTTATTACTAGTTTACTAATATGAAGGATTAATAAATTATAAAGAATTTATAAAAAATAATTAAAAAATAATGATTTCTCATTACTTTCTTTCTAAAGACATATCTAAATTAGATGAAACATTAATAGTTTTAAATGCTAATATATATAGTGAAATTATAAATACTATAAATAATATATATAAAGCATCATTTTGACCAATTAAACAAAAATTATATATTCCATGAAGAACAGTTGGAACTAAAATACTACAAATAGCATATTTAGAACCTTGTTTCATATTGTGATTGGAATAGTACATCTTTGACATTCCTAAATAATAACCCATATATATAGCAAAGAAACAATGACCTGGAACTGATATTACTGCTCTTAAAATGGCTGTTGTAAGTCCATAATTAACTGAATAACCAATATTTTCTACAAAAGCAAATCCTAATGATACAAATATACAATATACAATGGCATCAAATTTATAATTAAACTCTTTACTTGACCAAGCAATTACATATATAAATATCCATTTGCACACTTCTTCTACTAATGATATTTCTATAAATGAATTATAAAAGTTATTATTTATATCTATTAACATAGATAATGATTTTGAAAGCTTTAAAACCATTATAGCTGATAATATACCTGATATAAAAAGTAGTAATAATAATTTAAGTGGTTCCTTTTCAATTTTATCCTTTTCAAAAGTAAATTTCAATAAAGCAATAACTGGTAATATAGATATAATTACCAAAATAAAATTTTTTAACATAGTATCACATCCTATTTATATAATATCATAATTTATAAACAAAGTATAAATAAAGTATAAACAAAATGTTTTATATATGTAAAATGTTCGTAAATTTCTTTTTCTTTTTGATAGGAATTTATTGATAAAAGAATAAAATGCAAAATTTTGTATTATACTATAATTGCTATTTTTGTAGGCATTTTTTTTAAAATGTGATATGATTTATCTAGGTGATATTATGGCTAGTAGAATGGAGAAGTATTCCTCAACAAGACGGAGTCAAAGAAATCAATTTCTATATGAAAATATTACAGATTTTATTCATACTAAATCTAGATTAGATTATTTAGATAAAGAAAACGAAATTAAAATAACAAAAATAGAAGATTTATTCAATAATTATGAAAATTATAAACATGCAAAAAAAGAACAAGCTGACTTACAAAGAAGATATGAAAGAAGAAAACTACTTGATTTATATAGTGATTTATATAAATCAAATTCAGATTATATTGATAATTTACCTAAAAATAATCAAAATAAAGAAATAAATAATATTCAAAGTATTACATTACAAGCAAAACCAAATGATCCTATTATTTCTAACCGTAATAAAGATTATGTAGAAAGTCTATTTAATAAATCACAATTAGTTCCACAAAAAAAAGAAGAACTAAACATAAAATTGGATAATTCTTCTAGTGCTGATGATAAAAGAAAAGTTAATTTAAAAATAAAGTATGCAGTAGGTTTAATATTTTTAATTAATTCTATTATAATAGTATTTTTAATATATAAAGCTATAATTTAATCAATAATGTTTGAAATAGCCCTCATAACACCTATTTTTCCATAATGATAAGTAAGTCCACCTTGCATATAAGCAATATATGGTTCTCTTATAGGACCATCACAAGAAAGTTCAATAGAAGATCCTTGCGTAAATGTCCCAGCAGCCATAATTACTTTATCTGTATATCCAGGCATGTCCCAAGGTTCTGGTATAGCATTTGAATCAATAGGAGAAGCTTTTTGAATACCTTGACAAAATTTAATAAGCTTATTTTGATTATTAAAGATAATATTTTGGACAATATCTGTTCTTTTATCATTATACTTAGGTTCAACTTCAAAACCTAATTTTTCTAACATTCTACTAGTAAATATAGCTGTTTTTAAGCTACTATTAACAACACCAGGAGCTAAAAATAATCCTTGTAAAATTTGTTTATTAATGCCAAGAGAAGGACCAACCTCTTTACCCTCTCCAGGAACAGTTAATCTTTCGCCAACTAATTTAATTAAATCTTTTTTACCAACAACATAGGCACCATTAGGAGCAATACCACCACCTAAATTTTTAATTAAAGATCCAACTACAATATCAGCACCAACTTCACTAGGTTCTATAGTATTTACAAATTCACAATAGCAATTATCAACCATTACAATAGTATTAGGAGATACTTTTTTTATTAAGCTTATTACTTTTTCTACTTTGTTAATATCGATACTTTTTCTTGTTGAATATCCTTTAGAACGTTGAATTTCAATAACTTTAATAAAACTAGCTTCTAGTCTTTTTTTAATACTATTATAATCAAAATCATTTTCAATTAATTCAATTTGTTCATATTTTATTCCAAATGCTTTTAAAGAACTATTATTTTCTACTATTCCAATAACTTCTTCTAAAGTATCATATGGTTTTCCACTTATACTAAGTAATGTATCATTAGGTCTTAAAATCCCAAACAAAGTAACCGTTAAAGCATGAGTCCCAGATATAAATTGACTTCTGACTAAAGCATCCTCAGTTTTAAATATAGTAGAATATATTTTTTCAATTGTATCTCTTCCAAAATCCCCATAACCATAACCAGTAGTCATATTAAAATGATTTTCTGTAAGATTATGTTTATGAAATGCATTTAATACTTTTAAACTATTATATTCACATATTTTATCTATATCTTTGAATATATTATCTAACTCTTTTTCAACATCTTTAGAAAGGTCTAAAACTTTTTTATTTATATTTATTTCATCTAACATAGGCCACCATCCACTCTAATAACAGACTTATTTATATAACTAGCATCATCACTAGATAAAAAATAAACAACTTTAGCAATTTCATAACACTCAGCAAATCTACCCAACAATATTTTTTTATTTTCTTCTTTTATGAATTTATCATCTAATTCTTTGTTCATATCAGTATTAACCCAACCAGGAGCGACTGCATTTACCCTAATATTAGGAGCAAGATAGTTAGCGAAGTTTCTAGTTAAAGAAATAAGACCTGATTTAGAAGCATCATAATCAATAGATTCTATATATTCAGTATCAATTCCATTAGTGCTTGAAATATTAATAATAGAACCCTTACTTATTAGGGGATAACCATATTTTATTATCAAAAAAGGTCCTATTAAATTAGTATTTATTACTTCACTGAATTTTTTAGAAGTTTTATCTTCAAGTATTTGATCTATAGCTATTCCAGCATTATTAATAATAACATCTAAATGATTAAATTCTTTTTTTATTTTTTCAAACATTTTTTTAACAGAATCTTCACAACTTACATCACATTTGCAGAGTAAAACCTTTATTTGATAAAGATGTTCCAATTCATTTTTTATCTCTTCAGCATTTTTATCACTATTTTTATAATTTATAATAACATTGTAATTATTGTGAGCAAATATCTTCACACATTCTAAACCTATACCACGACTTCCACCTGTAATCAACACAGTCTTTTTAATCATATATATACCTCACTTTCAAATATTATAATTATATCATATTTTAATTTTTTAACAAAAAAGTATTTATATTATTTTCATTTTAAGGTATAATTTAATTGGTGATACTATGGTATATACATCTATTAATAATGAAAGAATAAAGAGTATTAAAAAACTCCAAAATAAAAAATATCGTGATTTAGAAAATAAATTTTTTATTGAAAGTGAACACTTAGTTGAAGAGGCATATAAAAGTGGTTGTTTAGAAACATTAATCATAGATGAAAAGAGTAATTTTAAGTTAGATGTAGATACTATTAAAGTAAGTGAAGGTGTAAAAAGGTACTTAACAGAATTAGAAAGTCCTAAAGAAGTAATGGGAGTTTGTAATAAAAAATTCGGTAAAATAACTGGAAATAAAATTCTTGTTTTAGATGGGATTCAAGATCCTGGTAATTTAGGCACTATTATTAGAAGTTCTAAAGCTTTTAATGTAGATACAATTATTTTAAGTAATGATACAGTTGATTTATATAACTCAAAAGTTATAAGAGCTAGTCAGGGAACATTATTTAACTTTAATATAATAAGAGGAAATCTATTAGAATTAATTCCTAAACTAAAAGAATTAGGGTACCAAATAATTTCTACTAAAGTTACAGATGGATGTAATATTAAAGATATTGCCACTAATCATAAAATTAGTATAATTATGGGTAATGAAGGTAATGGAGTAAGAAAAGAAATACTTGATTTAAGTGAAAAATATATTTATATAAATATGAATAAATCAGTTAATAGTTTAAACGTTGCTGTAGCAACAAGTATTATTTTATATGAACTAGATAAGTAGGTGTAGTATGGATTTAATATATATAGGAGATATTGTTAATACACATGGATTAAAAGGAGAAATTAGAATTATTAGTGACTTTAAATATAAGAACAGAGTATTTGAAAAGAGTAATAATATTTATGTTGGTTTTGATAAACAAAAATTAGAAATAAATAGTTATCGAAAACATAAAATTTATGATATGATAACATTGGTTGGGATTAATTCTATTGATGAAGTTATTGGATATAAGGGAGATAAAGTTTATATTGATAGAAATGATTATAAATTTGATGGACCATTAGATGAAGATATAATAGGAATGCATGTATATAATAATAAAGAAATGATTGGAACCGTAATAACAATTATGAAAAATGGTATTCAAGATATATTAGTAATAGAAAATAATGGAAATAAAAACATGATTCCTTTTGTAGATGAATTTGTAACTAACATCGATTTAGAAAACAAAAGAATAGATATAAAATTAATAGAGGGATTAATAAATGAAAATTGACATACTAACTCTTTTTCCAAACATGTTTGATGGATTTTTAAATGAATCTATTATTAAAAGAGCAATTGAAAAGCAAAAAGTAAAAGTAAATATTATTGATTTTCGCTCTTATTCAACTGATATTCATAAAAAAGTTGATGACTATCCTTATGGAGGAGGAGCTGGAATGGTTCTTATGCCTGAACCAATATTTAATGCTGTAGATGATTTAAAAGATGAAAATACCTTAGTTATTTTATGTACACCCCAAGGGAAAACTTATAATCAAGCTATAGCATATACCTTAACAAAACATAAACATATAATTATAATATGTGGCCATTATGAGGGATTTGATGAGAGGATTAGGAGTCTTGCTGATTTAGAAATAAGTATTGGTGATTTTGTTTTAACTGGTGGAGAAATTCCTAGTATGGCTATAACAGATAGTATTGTTAGACTATTAGATGGAGTAATTTTAGAAGATTCACATTTAAATGATTCTTTTAACAATAATTTATTAGATTACCCAGTTTATACTAAACCTAGAAATTTTAGAGGTATGCTAGTACCAGAAATTTTACTTTCAGGCCACCATGAAAATATTAATAAGTGGCGTCTAGAACAACAAATAAAAAGAACAAAGGAACGTAGACCTGATTTATTTAAGGAGGAATAACACTATGAATAAAAATAATTATTTATTAGTACATGATACTTTTGAAAGAGCTATCAGTAATATTGATTATAACAAATTAGATGGTTTTAAATTTAATCCAAAAAATCAGGTAAACTATGATGGAATAATGGTTAATGAAATGGTTGTAATTAATCCATCATTTATTGAAAATGTTTTAAAAAGGAAAACTAAGAAAAAATTAGAATTATTTTTAAAATTTATCATAGGCTTAATTGATGATGAGTCCAATGCTTCTAGTGATGATTTAAGGGAAGCTTTAAATGGATTAGTACGTTATAGGACGATTGTAGAAAATAAATATAGACGCTTTTTGGATGAACGATATGTAAATGTATTATTAAAAAAAATAGATTTATTAGAACAAGAATTGAAAACTAAAATTATATATTATAGAGACCCAGTTATAGAAGATAGTAAAAAAACAAGATAGTTATTGCATTATCAAACTTTTTATGGTAAAATATCCTTTGTAATCCGCTGAAATATTATTTATGATTATAGAAAAAAAAGAAGGAGTGACATTATGAATTTATTAGATAAGATTACTAAAAAACAAATTCGTACAGATTTACCTGAATTCCGTGTTGGGGATACTATTAGAGTAGATGTTAAAATTGTAGAAGGTAAACGTGAAAGAATTCAAGCTTTTGAAGGAATTGTTATGGCTATTCAAGGTAGTGGAGTTAGTAAGAATTTTATTGTTAGAAAAATTTCTAGTGGCATAGGAGTTGAAAGAACATTTCCTTATTCATCACCTATTATTGATAAAGTAACAGTTATAAAACGTGGTAAAGTAAGACAAGCAAAATTAGATTATATTAGACGTTCTGTTGGGACACCTAAAATTAAAGAAAGACGATAAGACTGTATAGTAAGTCTTATTTTTATTAAATGAAATATATTAAGAGTGTCATACCATATGTTATAGTAATAGTTATTGCTTTATTAATTAGAACATTTATCATAACCCCAGTACAAGTTGATGGAATGTCTATGTATCCAACACTAGAAGATAAACAAATTTTAATTTTAAAAAAATATAAAAAAAACTTCAAAAGATTTGATATTGTTATTTTAAAATATAATGATGATAAACTAGTTAAAAGAATTATTGGGCTTCCTGGAGAAACACTTGAATATAAAAATAATAATCTTTATGTTAATGGGATAAAAGTAGATGATAAGTTATCTTTAGAAACAAATGATTTTAATTTAAAAGATTTAGGATATTCTAAAATTCCAAAGGATTATTACTTTGTTTTAGGAGATAATAGAAACAATTCTACTGATAGTAGAATTATTGGTTTAATAAATAAAAAAGATATTTTAGGAACTACTAATTTAAGAATATGGCCATTAAATAAGATTGGAATTATTAAAAACGCTTAGACGTTTTTTTTAATTTCTTAATAAAAAAATTCCAAATTTTAAAATCTGTTATTTTTAATAATATAATGGTTGTGTTATAATTGAGTTATAAATATTTTAAATATTAAAACTGTGTTGAAATGATAACTAAAATGAGCTTAGTAAGTATTATAAATGAATTAGCTGTTTTAGATATGAAATATTCATTAAAATTTTATAAAGATATATTTGATTTTAAAGAGCATTTTGTAACAGAATATGGAAAAATAGAATTAGATAAAAATATGGTTTTAAATTTATATAAAACGAAATAAGTAAGAAGGTAATAGTGATATGAAAGTTATAACAATAAAACAGCCCTTTGCATCTTTAATAGCAGAAGGCATAAAAGAATATGAATTTAGAACTTGGAAAACAAATTATCGTGGACCAATAATAATCCATGCTGGCAAAGGGGTAGATAAAAAGGCAATGGAAAAATTTAAGAAATATAATTTAGAATACCCAAAAGGTTGTATTATCGCTAAAGCTGATATAACAGATTGTATAAGTATTGATGATAATTCTAGAAAAATGTTAAAAAAGAAAAATTCATTAGTGTATTCCAATATTATAAAAAATAATGAATGGATTGGATATGGGTTTAAAATAGAAAATATAGAAAAAATAGAGCCAATAGAAGTAAATGGTAAATTGAGTTTATGGAATTATGATTATAAAAAAGAAGGGAAGAATGATTAATATGAAAGATTGTCATTTACATACCAATATTTCACATGATGGAATATCTAGATATGAGGATTATATTAACATAGGAAAACAAAAAGGTGTTGATGAGATTACGTTTACTGAACATTGGGATGATTATACAGGACTAGAAACAAAATTAAAAACTTTAGACATATCAAAATATAGAGAAGAATATTAAAATATAAAAATGATTCAGTATTAAAAACGAATTTTGCAATTGAAATATGATTACAACCAGATATCATAAAAAAAGTTAAAACAATTGTCAATAAATATCCATTCGATTTTATTATAGGAGCATCACATATAATATGCAAAAAAGATATGGCGATGGACAAAAGTTTTTTTGAGGGATTATCAAGAAGAGAAGCATATTTAAAATATTTTAAAGAAGTTCTTGAAAATATAAAATTATGTAACGAATTTGACGTATATGGTCACATAGATTATGTTGTTGGATATGTCGGTTATGTAGAAAATAAAATAAATTATATAGAATTCAAAGAAATATTAGATGAATTGACAATAGTAATCAACAAAATAGGGCAAATATAAACTGTGGTATCGGGATATATGGAAAACCATTATCAAAGACTTATAAATAAAGACTTTGTTTAAATAAGTTTTTACATATTTGGAATAAAATGCAAATATAAGGAGGTAAAAAATGAATAAAAAAGATAACGATGTAATGATATACGAAGATAAAGATGGAACTACAAAAGTGAGTGTAAAATTTATTGATGAAGACATTTGGTTAACTCAAAATCATATAGCAAGTATTTATAAAACAACACAACAAAATATCAGTTTACACATTAAAAAGATTTATGAAGATGGAGAATTACAAGATGTTTCAACTCACAAGAATTTCTTGTTAGTTCAAAAAGAAGGTAATCGAAAAGTAAAAAGAAATATTGATCATTATAATCTTGATATGATAATTGCTTTAGGATATCGAGTTCAATCAGAAGTAGCAGTTCGATTTAGAATATGGGCCACTCAAAGACTTCACGAATATATTCAAAAAGGATTTGCTATGGATGATGAAAGGTTAAAACAAGGTGGAAATAGATACTTTAGAGAACTTTTACAGAGAATCAGAGATATTCGCTCAAGCGAAAGAAATTTCTATCAGCAGGTTACTGATATTTATGCAACCAGTATTGATTATAATCCTAGAAGTGATATAACAAAAAAATTTTTTGCAACCGTTCAAAACAAGTTACATTTTGCAGTTCATGAACACACTGCAGCAGAACTTATATATGAAAGGGTAGATAATGAGAAACCTTATGTTGGTATGACTAACTTTAAAGGTGATTATGTTACAATAGATGATGTAAAAATTGCTAAAAATTATTTATCAGAAATTGAACTACAAAGACTTAATTTATTAGTATCTCAATTTTTAGATTATGCTGAATTGCAAGCATTAGAACAAAGAATCATGAAAATGGCAGATTGGGTAGAGGAATTGGACAATCAAATATTGCTTAATAGAAGAAAATTACTTGAAGGAAATGGAAAAATATCTCATGAAGAGTCAATAGAAAAAGCAGAAAAAGAATTTGAAATTTATCGTGAAAGAGAAATGAAGGAATTACAAAGTGATTTTGATTTAATGATGGAGTCACTACCTAATAATAATGGTGTTGATTATGAATAATGATGAACAAAAGATAATAGATGAGTTAGTTTCTAGTTTAAAAGTGCCAATGAAAGAACTTGGACAACTTCAAAAACAAAAACTGGCATTAGAAAAAGAAAATATTGAGTATATAATAGATAATAAAATAAAAAATGAAATAGAAATAGAAAAAGTTTTAGATAATCTTATAGATTTAACTTATTGGTATGGATTAGAGATAAAAGAAACATATTATAAATTACTAAATTATTTAAAAAACATAAATGTAAAATTAAGCGAAGAATATGAAAAATATTATTTAGAAATTATTGAAGAGAATATGTTATAGCTTAAATCATAAAGAAAAGATCATACATTAATATGTATTTAAAGTAAATGAAAGCTAGTGAGAATGACTTTTTCTGATACAGATAATACAGCCGAAGATTGTCTTACAAATGTATTGAAAAATTTATATAGATAAAAAAGTAGTAGTGGGAAATATGTTAAGTCCTAAAATAGAGACAGAGAGGTTAATTCTAAGAAGATATAACGAAAGTGATATTGATGCTTTTTATGAAATATTACATGATGATAGATTGCATACATATATCCCATTTCCTAATTTAACAAAAGATGAAGAAAATGAATATATTAAAAATTGTATGACTGAAGTAGAAGAATCTAAATATGAAAGATGGTCAATTGTTTTAAAAGAGAATAATATAACAATTGGGAATATTTCAGTAAATACAGTAAATAAAAAACATAATTATTGTAATGTTGGATATGTTGTTAGATATGATTATTGGGGCAATGGATATGCTAGCGAAGCATTAAAAGCGGTATCTGATTATTTACTTGATAGTGGTTATTATTTGGTAGAATGTTCTTGTAATGAATTAAATAAACAATCATCTAAAGTAATGGAGAAAGCAGGGTTCAATAAGGATGGTTATATTGCAAATAGAAGATTAAATAAAGATGGAACATATTCTGGAGTTGAATATTATAGTAAAACAAAATAAAAGGAAGTGATTTTAATGAATAATTCTGACAAAGAAAATGTTCTTAATAAAAGTGTAATCAACTGGCTGATTACGATTTATTGCGACCCTCAAACAAACCCTTATAAATAAAGGAATTGAACGATTTTAGATCTTGCATATTTTAATAAAGAAAGTGCTAAAATCACTTGAAAATGATAAAAATATAGTGATTTTAATAATATTTGTTATAGGAATTAGTAAGGTGATTACGACGTTGCAACTCCTATCTAATAAATTATGAAATGAAGGTGATAATATTGAAAAAGAAAAATGAAATGATAGTAAATAACGAAAATGAATTAATAGATGTTGAAGATATTTATCAAAATATACGAAATAAGATAATAGTTGCTAAGGAAAAAATGTTCAAACATATTGATACTACAATGACAGAAGTTTATTGGTATGTAGGAAAAATAACTTATGAGTTATCTGAAAATAGTACAAAAGCAAGTTATGGAAAAAAGTAATTGATGTTTTATCTTCTAAGTTAACTAATGAATTTGGAAGTGGTTTTTCAGCTGTTAGTATTAGAAGAATGCGAAGATTTTATGAAATGTATCCAATATGGTCGACAGTGTCGACCGAATTGTCTTGGGCTCATTTCCAAGAACTGATTAAAATTGACAGAAAAGAAGAAAGAGATTTTTATGAGAATGAATCAATTAAGTCTAATTGGGGATGTAGAGAGTTGCGTAGACAAATAAATACAAAGCTATATGACAGATATTTAATATCTCCAGATAAAAATAAAATTATTGAAAACTCTAAAAATCAGTTAATTGAGAAAGACCCAGAGGAATTATTAAAATCTCCTTATATATTTGAATTTGCAGGATTAAAAGAAAATAAAAATTATCTAGAAACAGATTTAGAGCATGCATTATTATCACATTTAACAGAATTTCTACTTGAACTTGGGCGAGGTTTTTCTTATGTTGCCAGTCAGCAGAGAATTAAAATAGGAGCAGAATATTATTATCCTGATTTGATATTCTATAATAGGTTAGCAAAGTGTTTTGTAATAATTGATTTAAAGATAGGCAAGTTAACTCACCAAGATATTGGACAAATGCAGATGTATGTAAATTATTATAAGAAAACACAGATGATAGATGGGGAAAATGAACCAATAGGAATATCATTATGTGCAGATAAAGATGATGCAGTGGTAGAAATGACTTTAGGTGATAATGTTAAAAATGTTTATGCCTCCAAATATTTAACATATTTGCCAACAAAAGAGGAATTAATCAAAATAATTAGAGATGAAAAAGAATTGTATGAGTTAGCAAATGAAGGTAAAAATGATGAGTAACAATACCGAAGTGATTTCAATATTTAAAGAATTTATATAGAATTGCACATTTAACATTAATTATATTAAAATATATAATTAGTTTGGGGCGTGATTTTATGAATAAACATAATTTAAAAGAATTAGAAGAAAAACTAAAAAGACGCAAAAGCGTGAAACTGGAAGATGTATCATTAGATGATGTAGATGAAATAAGTTCTATAAAGATAGATAAGAGAAAGCCTAGTAATGAAAGAATATTAGAGTTTTTAATGAAAGTTAAGAATCCTTATATATTTAAGGTTAATGGTAAATTAGTCAGAATGAGATTTTCTGACACTGATAAAACTGCAGAAGATTGTTTAACCAGGGGTTTAGAAAATTTATATAGATAAATGGAGGTAAAAATATGAGAGTATATCGTTGTATTAAATTACAAGAAGTAATTAATAAATATTTAAATAAGAAAAACGAAAAATTTGATAATTCTATATTAAACACCCATAAATATCAAGAAGAAAAGGAATATGTTCATTTTTTTAGATATAATGAATTTGCTACATATTATTTTAATTTAGGGAAAGATGGTAGTTATGAAAAAGCAAATGACAATTATATTCTATTTATGACGGCAAATATACCAGAAGATATACTAGAAAAATATAGTGGATTTGGATTTTATGAGTTAAATGGTGAAAAATTTCCTATTCCAGAGTATGCTATTCCTATTGAAGAATTTGAGCCTGAGTATATTGTAAATATAACGAATCAGCCAAGAAGTTTTTATACGAGAGAAAATGAGGGGGAAGAATATAAAAAATATATAGAATTAATTAGAAATTTAAAAAATTCTAATAGTAATATGAAAGATATTATTGATTATTTGTTAAGTAATGATTTTGAAACGATATTGGGTATTATTGTCGATAAAAGAAATGAAGAGGAATTAAAAAAATATAGTGACTGGCTTTTATCTCAAACAACTTTTCCAAAGATTGATGACATACCAATACAAGAATTTAAAAGAAAGTGAAAAGTATGGATAATCGACAAAATTCGACAAATATAAACTGGTTGATTACGATTTAATTAAGAACACCCTTAAACCTTATAAATAAAGGAAATTGGCTAATTTAGATCTTGCATATTTTCATTGAAAATTTCCTAAATTTATTAAAAACTATAAAAAATATAGTAATTTTGATGTTATTTATAATAGGAATTAGAAAGGTGATTATGACTTTTAAGAACAAAAGAAAGAGGTGAATATATATGAAAAATAATTTACAAATAACTACTCATGATTTTTTAATATATCGTGATGATAATAACGATATCAAAGTGAATGTGTTATTAATTAATAATGATATTTGGTTAACACAAAATTTGATTGCTGAACTCTTTGGAGTAGGAAGAAGTACCATAACAGAGCATATCAATAATATTTTAAAAGATGGAGAACTCATGGAAGAAACTTCTGTCGGAATTTCCGACGAAAGTACAGGAGGAAGAAAATCTAAAATATATAATTTAGATATGATTATTGCTGTAGGTTATCGTGTTAATTCGAAGAAAGCAACCCAATTTAGAATATGGGCAACAAAAATTTTAAAAGAATATATAACAAAAGGATTTACATTAAATGATGAAAGATTTATTAAAGGCAATAAATACGATATGAAATATTTTGATGAATTACTTGAAAGAATTAAAACTATCAGGGCAAGTGAGAGAATGTCATATCAAAAAATCACTGATTTATTTATTGCAACAGCAACTGATTATAATCCTAAATCTGAGAGTGCTTATACTTTTTTCAAGATTGTTCAAAATAAACTTCATTATGCTATTTCTGGCCACACAGCAGCAGAACTAATTTATGAAAGAGCGAATAGTGAGCATGAATACATGGGACTTACAAATTGGAAGAACAGTCCTGATGGATTGATATATAAATATGATGTATCTATTGCTAAAAATTATTTGAATGAAGAAGAATTAAATAAATAAAATGATTTAACTAACATGTTTTTAGTATTCGCAGAAGCAGAAGCAAAAGAAAGGCACATTAAGACAATGCAAGATTGGATTGATGCAACAGATGATTTATTAAAGTTTAGAAGAAAAAGTGTTTTAAAAAATTCTGGAAATATAATTCATAATGAAGCGGTAGAAAAGGCAGAAAGTGAATATGAAAAATATAGAGTAATTCAAGATCAGAAATACATTTCTTCAATGGATGAGTTTTATAATAAATATTTAAATGAAAGTAAGATGAATGATAATAATGAATAAGTGCAATTTAGAAGAAATTAAAGAAAAATTAGAAAGATGTAAGAATATTCCAATTGAAGATATTAATCCAGATGATGTTGATAATATAGAAGATATAAAAATAAGTAGGAAGAAATGTAGAGAAGAAAGAATATTTAGATTTTTTAACAAAAGTAAAGAATCCTTATATATTTAAAGTAAATGGGAAATTAGTTAGAATTAGATTTTCTGATACAGATAAAACAGCGGATGATTGTCTTACGAATGTTTTAAAGAATTTATATAGATAAGTAGGTGAAAAATATGGAATGTGTATATCATGGGAGTAAAACTCAAGGATTAAAAATGTTAATACCGCATAAGTCAACACACGGAACTTATGTATATGCCACTAAATCCAAAGAAATAGCGATTATAATGTCAAAAAGATGTGGAGATGATGCAACATATAGTTTAGGAACAAATGGAGATGGTAAACTTGATTTGGTTGAAAGATTACCTCATGCTTTTGAAAAAATGTTTTCGAATAAATTTTCCTTATATACATTAGATAGTACATTATTTAAAAATATAAATACTGGATTTAACGAAGTTGTATCAGAAGCAGAAGTGCCAGTTATTAAAGAAGAAATATATACAAGTTTAATGGATGCTATAAATAAATTAGTTGATGATAATCTGATTAATATATATTATTATCCTAACAGACCTGATTATGTTCCAGATGATGATAGTGATTTAATCGATAAAATTAGAAATATTTATATAGAAAAATTGCATAAGCAATATACGGATAGAGAAATTGCTCGTTGGATTTTTTTGCATCCTAATTTGGAAGAGGAACTTAGAATTATTGCCAAGGAGCAAAATATTAATGTACCAAGTTATGATGCGATAAAAGAGATATTTATTAATGCTCAAGAAGAAAGACCAGAACATGAAATGTATATTGATAATGCATTAGAAATGTATGAACTATATAGTCAAAAAAGGATGTGAAACAAATGAAAAATGAAAATCGACAAAATTCGACAAATATAAACTGGTTGATTACGATTTAATTAAGAACACCCGTAAACCCTTATAAATAAAGGAAAATTTCAAATTTATATCTTGCATATTTTCATTAAAAAAGCGCTAAAATCATTTGAAATTGATAAAAATATCGTGATTTTAATGATATTTGTTATAGGAATTAGCAAGGTGATTACGACGTTGTAACCCCTCTAATAATTAGGATAAGAAAGAAGGTGTTATATTTGAATAATAAATTAGAAACAATTTCAAATTTATTTGAAGGTAAGGAAATAAGAAGTATATGGGATAGTGAAAACGAAGAATATTATTTTAGTGTCGTAGATGTTATTGCAACATTAACAGATGCAAAAATTCCAAGAAATTATTGGAGCGATTTAAAAAGAAGATTAATTGATGAGGGAAGTGAACTGCACGAAAAAATCGTGCAGTTGAAAATGAAAGCACAAGATGGTAAAAATCGTATAACAGATACTTTGGATACAAAAGGAATATTAAGACTTATTGAATCTGTTTCAAGCCCGAAAGCAGAGCCTTTCAAATTATGGTTAGCAAATTTGGGAAGTGAGAGAATAGATGAAGTATTTGATCCTGAAATTGCAGTTAATAGAGCAATAGATTATTATCGCAAAAGAGGATACAGTGATAAATGGATTTCAGAGAGATTAAATGGGATTTTAAATAGGAAAAAATTAACAGATACTTGGAAAGAAAATGGAATTAATGAAAATTATGAATATGCTATGTTAACGAATGAAATATATAAAGGTTGGTCTGGAATGAAAGCCAGTGAATATAAAAAGTTAAAAGGACTTAGAAAAGAATCTTTAAGAGATAATATGACTGATATAGAAGTAGCACTTACAAATATAGGAGAAATTGCAACACGAGATATCGCAAAAGAGGAACATCCACAAGGTTTAAAAGAGAATTTGAGAGTTGCCAAAAGAGGTGGAGGAGTTGCTAAAGGTGCTAGAGATTTATATGAAAAGGAAACAAAAAAATCTGCAATATCTAAAGACAATGCACTCAATTACCGATATGCTCCAGAACAACAAAAAATAGAAAGTAAAGTTAATGAGTAAATTCAAACATTTAACATTAATTACATTTTTAATATATAATTAGGTTGGAGTGTGAATATATGAAGAAATATGATATTGAAGAATTAGTAGAAAAATTAGAAGATGTAGACGAAATAACTTCTATAAAAATAGATAGAAGAAAACCTAGCAACGAAAGAATATTAGATTTTTTGACTAAAGTAAAAAATCCATATATATTTAAAGTAAATGGAAATTAGAAGATATACTATTAAAAATAAAAATGAATTAGCAATGTTTTATTTAGTAAAAAATAGAAGAGTGATTATATGGACAATCGACAAAATAGGGCAAATATAAATTGGGATATCGGGAAATATGTAAAACCTCTTGCAAACACTTATAAATAAAGAATCTGTTTAAGCTAAGTTTGTATGCGATTAATCAAAAGAAGGAGGAATTATGAAATTATCACAATTAGATATAAAGGATTTAAATAATGAATTAATAAAGGCGATTTTCTTTAGTATACAAAAAGAAAAATATGACAATGTGGATTATATAATTATATATGGATGTCACATAAAAGAATTGTTAGATGAAAGATTAAGTTATGCATTAGAAGTTTTAAATAATCATAATTTTGATAAAGTTATATTAACTGGTGGAATAGGCATAAATGGAAATTTTAATGAATCAGAATATATGAAAAATTACCTAATAAATAATTCAATTGACGAAAGTAAAATAATTATTGAGGGTAATTCTAAAACAACTGAAGAAAATAATATTAATATTATGAATATGCTAAATTTAAAATCTATTTATAAACCAACAAATATTGTATTAATAACACAAGAAGTTCATTTATTACGTATAATTTTACACTGGTCAAAAATTCTAAAAAATAATAATATTCAGTTTTATTATGATTATGTTGAAAATAGCATTTTATCATATGATAAAATAATAAATAACCCAAAATTAGTAGATTTGATAAAAAATCAAATTGAAAAAACAAAAAGGTTTATAAATGATGGTAAATATGTAGATATTAATATTGAATATCGCAAATAAAGGAAGTGAAAGTTATGGAAAATAATCGACAAAATGGGGCAAATATAAACTGGTTGATTACGATTTAATTAAGAACACCCTTAAACCCTTATAAATAAAGGAAACTATCCAATTTAAATCTTGCATATTTTCATTAAAAATGATAAAAAACAATAAAAATTCATAAAAATATAGTAATTTTGGCGCTATTTATAATAGGAATTAGATAGGTGATTACGACATTTAAGAACATAAGAAAGAGGTGAATATAAATGAAAAATGATTTACAAATAACTACTCATGATTTTTTAATTTATCGTGATGATAATAACAATATTAAAGTAAATGTATTATTAATTAATAATGATATTTGGTTAACACAAAACCTAATTGCTGAATTATTTGGAGTAGGAAGAAGTACAATAACAGAACATATTAATAATATATTAAATAGTGGTGAACTTAAGGAAGAAACTTCTGTCGGAATTTCCGACGAAAGTACAGGTGGAAGAAAATCTAAAATATACAATTTAGATATGATTATTGCAGTGGGCTATCGTGTTAATTCTAAAAAAGCAACACAATTTAGGATATGGGCAACAAAAGTTTTAAAAGAGTATTTGATTACTGGAGTTGTTATGGATGATGAGAGATTAAAAAATCCAAACTATATTTTTGGAGAAGATTATTTTGAAAGAACATTAGAAAGAATTAGAAATATCAGGTCCAGTGAAAGAAGATTCTATCAAAAAATAACAGATATATATTCATCTTGTAGTATCGATTATGACAAAGATTCTGAAATCACTAAAACCTTTTTTAAAACTGTACAGAATAAGCTCCATTACTCTGTAACTGGCAATACTGCTGCGGAGATTATTTATAATAGAGTCGATTCAAAAAAAGATAATATGGGTTTAACGAATTGGACTGGCTCTCCAAATGGTCCTATTTATAAATATGATGTTGATATTGCTAAAAATTATTTAACAGAGAAAGAACTTAAAAATTTAAATAGAATAGTTACTATGTATTTAGATTATGCTGAATTACAAGCAGAAAATCATAACGCAATGACAATGCAAGATTGGGTAGAAAAATTAGATGCCTTTTTACAATTTAATGGTCAAGAAATATTGCATAATGCTGGGAGTATTTCTCACAGAGTGGCTCAAGAATTAGCTTATAAAGAATATGATAAATTCAAGAAAAAGCAAGATGAATTATTTGTATCTGATTTTGATAAATTTATCGAAAGCACAAAATTACTAGAAACTGCAGGAAATAATAAAGATTAGTAAATTAATATTCATAATAAAAAATTGCACATTTAACAAAAATTATGATTAACTATATAATCAAGTTGGAGTGTGATTTTATGAATAAATATAATATTGAAGAATTAAGAGAAAAATTAGAAAGATGTAGAAATATGAATCTTGATGATGTAAAATTAGATGATGTAGATGAAATAAGTTCTATAAAAATAGATAGAAGAAAATCAAGTAATGAAAGAATATTAGATTTTATTATGAAGACAAAAAATCCATATATATTTAAGGTAAATGGAAAATTAGTTAGAATTAAATTTTCAGAAAACACAGATTTAACTGCAGAAGATTGTCTTACTAATGTTTTAAAAAATTTATATAGATAGTTTGGAAGTGATTTAATTGAGTGAAAGATTTATGAAAATGGCGATTGAAGAGTCAAAAAATGCTAATTGTGTAAAGGGTAAAGTTGGGGCAATTATTGTTTTAAATGGAGAGATATTAGGAAAAGGAAATAACTCTGTACCAAAAGGATGTATACCATGTACAATAGATACATGTTTGAGAAAAAAATATAATCTCCAAAGTGGAGAAAGACAAGAATTATGTAGGGTTGTACATGCAGAACAAAACGCAATATTAAATTCCTTGATGAAAGGTTATGATTTAAGTAATTCAACAATTTATGTAACAAAGTCTCCTTGTATGATTTGTGCAAAACTTATAATAAATGTTGGAATTAAAAAAGTTATTTATGCAAATAAATATCCTGATGAAGAAGCTTTTAAAATTTTGAATGAAGCAGGGGTGAAAACCCAATATTTTGAAATAAGCAAAATAAAGGAAGTGAAATAAATGGAAAATCGACAAAATTCGACAAATATCAACTGGTACCCAGGTCACATGGCGAAAACAAAAAGATTAATAGGTGAAAAAATAAATTTAATAGATGTGGTGTATGAAGTGGTAGATGCTAGAATACCTTATTCGTCTAAAATAAAGGATATAGATCATTTTATAAAAAATAAACCACGAATTATTATTTTTAACAAGGTAGATTTATGTGATAAAGAAGAAACTAATAAATGGATTGAATATTATAAAAATTTAGGATATAAAGTAATAGAATTAAGCTTAGAAAAAAATCCTGATATGAAACCTTTAATAAAGATGACCAATGAATTAATGAAAGAAATTAATCAAAAAAGAGAAAGCAAAGGTATGATAAAAAGAAAAACAAGAATTTTAATTGTAGGTATTCCTAATGTAGGAAAATCTACTTTAATTAATAGATTAGTTGGCAGAAAAGCAGTTAATGTTGGAAATAGACCAGGAGTAACTAAAAACTTAGATTGGATAAGAATAAATGATAACATGGAACTTTTAGACTCTCCAGGAATTTTATGGCCAAAACTAGATGAAGAAAATGCCTTTAATCTCGCTAGTTTTACAGCAATCAAAGAAGAAATATTGCCCTTATATGATGTAAGTGAATATATTATTAATACATTATATAAATATTATCCAAATACTTTAAAAACACGTTTTGATATAGACAAATTAGATGATGATTTTGTTACAACATTAGAAATAATTGGTAAAAAAAGAGGTTGTTTAATGCATGGTGGTGAAATAGATTATGATAAAGTAATTAGCGTTATCATAAACGAAATAAAAAGTGGAATGATTAAAAATATAACATTTGATAGATTTGATAGAAATTAGGATAGTGGTAATGTGAACAAAGAAATAAATGTACTTGCTTTAGCTTATTTAGGTGATGCTGTATATGAAATATATATTAGAAAGTATTTAATTAATAAGGGAATTATTAAAGTTAAAGAATTACAGGCAGAAGCTATTAAATTTGTAGGCGCTAAAGGACAAGCAATGTATTTAAAAGAATTGATTAATAATAATTTTTTAACAAAAGAAGAACTTGATATTGTAAATAGAGGTAGAAATCATAAAGGTAGTAGACATCCCAAGGGAACTGATATAGTAACCTATAAATATGCTACTGGTTTAGAATCTCTAATAGGATATTTATATTTATCAAATAAAACTGATAGAATTGATGAAATAATGAAAGAAATAATAGGTGATTAATATATGTATATTTGTGGCAAAAATGTTGCAAAAGAATATTTAAACGGTAATAATAAAATAGAAAAAGCCTTTTTATATAATAATTTTAATGATATAGAAATAATTAATTTATTAAAAATGAAAAAAATTAAAATAAATTATTTAAGTAAAATAGAATTAGATAAAAAAACAGATGAAAATCATCAGGGAATTATATTAGAAATAGACAACTTTAAATATACTGACTTAAATGAAATAAAAAAATTAGAAAATCCTCTTATAGTTATGCTAGATCATATAGAAGATCCCCATAATTTTGGAGCGATTATAAGAACTTGTGAAGCAGCTAGTATTGATGCTATAATTATTCCAAAAGACAGATCAGTAAGTGTTAATGGAACAGTTATTAGAACTAGCGTAGGAGCAAGTAAATATGTTCCAATTATTCGAGTTACTAATTTAGTTGAAACAATAAAAGTACTAAAAAAAGAGGGTTTTTGGTTTTTTGGGACTGATATGGATGGAGAAAACTATTCAAAATTAGATTATAGAGGAAAAACTTGTTTGGTTATTGGAAATGAAGGTAATGGTATGAGCAAATTAGTAAAAGATAACTGTGATTTTATTGCTAGTATTCCTATGAAGGGACAAATTAATAGTTTAAATGTATCTGTAGCAACAGGAATAATAATTTATAAGGCGGTTGAAAATAGAAATGAATTATAGAGATTATAAGGATTACAACGATTATGAATTGATAAGTTATGTTAAAGAAAGTAATGAAGAGGCTAGTGACATTTTATTTGAAAAATATAAACCATTAATAATTACTATAGCAACAAAAATGATTGGTTATTCATCTAACTTAGGATTAGAAATTAACGATTTGATTCAAGAAGGATTAATTGGACTTAACACAGCCATAAAATCATTTGATGATCAAGAAGAAGTTTCCTTCTATACTTATGCTAGAACCTGTATTGAAAGAAAAATGATTAGTGCTCTAGTTTCAGCTAGAAGACAAAAACACAAAATATTAAATGAATCTATGTCCTTAGAAGTATACTCTGACGATGATGAATTTAATATTATGGAAAGTTTAACAGCTGATAATAGCTATAATCCAGAAAATATTGTTGTTGAATATGAAAATGAACACACTTTACTTGAAAATATAATAAATAGTTTAACTCCCTTTGAACAACAAGTATTTGAACTTAAATTATCAGGATTTAAATATAGAGAAATTGCTGATATCCTTGATAAAGATAAGAAAGCCATTGATAATGCATTGAATAGAATTAAATCAAAGATAAAGACCTTAATTAAAAAATAGGTTTTTTTGTTAAAGAATCATTTACACGAACAAAGGTTTGTGGTAAAATTAATTTAATACAAAGTAGGTGATAACATGACAGTTGAAGTATTAGTTGAAATAAAATCAAAACAAATAGATAAAACATTTACTTATAAAGTACCAGATAATTTAAAAGATAAAATCCAAGTTGGTAAAAGAGTATTTGTTCCATTTGGTAGACAGAAATTAGAAGGATTTATATTAGAAATAGATTATGATAAAAAAACAGACTATGAGTTAAAAGAAATAATTGAAGTAATAGATGAATATCCTGTAATTAACGAAGAAATGAAGGAACTAGGAAAATATATTAGTAAAAGAACATTATCAACTTTAATTTGTGCTTATCAAACAATGTTACCAACAGCTTTAAAGGCTAAAAAAGGTTTTAATGTAAATAAAAAAATGATCACTTACTTAAAACTAATAACTAAAGATTATCAAGCTAAGAATGAGGCTCAAAAACAAATACTAAACTTGTTTACTAAAAATAAAGTTTTAAAAAAACAAGCGACAGAAATATCTTTATCTGCTTTAAAAACATTAATAAAAAATAATATTATTGAAGAATACCAAGAAGAAACATATCGAATTAATTCAAGCAATATAAAAGAAAAATGTAATGTACTATTAAATGAAGAGCAAACGAATGTTGTAAATACTGTTTTAGAATCTTTAGATAAATTTCAGCCATTTCTTTTATATGGAGTAACAGGTAGTGGAAAAACAGAAGTTTATATGCATATTATAGATGAGGTTTTAAAACAAAAAAAAGAAGTAATTGTTTTAGTTCCAGAAATAAGTTTAACACCACAGATAGTTAATATATTTAAAAGGAGATTTGGTAGTCAAATCGCAATTCTTCATAGTAGACTTAGTAATGGTGAAAAATATGATGAATGGCGTAAAATAGAAAGAAAAGAGGTTTCAATAGTAATAGGTGCTAGAAGTGCTATATTTGCTCCATTTACTAATCTAGGCTTAATCATTATAGATGAAGAACATACAAATACCTATAAACAAGAAAATAATCCTAAATATAGCGCAATAGACATAGCTTTATATAGAGCTAAAAAATATCAAATTCCTGTAATACTAGGTAGTGCTACTCCTCAAATAGAAAGCTATACAAGAAGTAAAAAAGGTATATATAAATTATTAGAAATGAAAAAAAGAGTTAACAGCAATCTTCCTAAAGTAGAATTAATTGATATGAAAGAAGAAATAAAAAAGGGAAATAAAATAATAAGTAATAGTTTATATAATGCAATTAAAGAATGTTTGCAAAAAGAAGAGCAAATAATTTTACTTCTTAATAGAAGAGGATTTTCTACTGTTATAACTTGTCATAATTGTGGATATATTGATAAATGTCCAAACTGTGATATTCCTTTAACATATCATAAAAAATTAAATAAAATGAAATGTCATTATTGTAATTATGAAAAAAATATTATAAAAAGTTGTCCTGAATGTAAAAGTGAAGATTTATGGGATCTTGGAATGGGAACAGAAAAATTAGAGCAAATAATTAAAGAAAAATTTGAAACAGCTAGAGTAATTAGAATGGATGTTGATACTACAAGTTTAAAAGGTTCTCATGAGAGGATTATCAATTCTTTTCAAAATAAAGAATATGATATTTTAATAGGAACACAGATGATTGCTAAAGGGCTCGATTTTAAAGACGTAACATTAGTTGGAGTAGTAAATGGAGATGCAACTTTAAATATACCTGATTTTAGAAGTGCAGAAAGAACTTTTCAGCTTTTAAATCAAGTTGCAGGACGTGCTGGAAGAGGAGAAAAAAATGGTAAAGTTATAATTCAAGGATTTAATATAAATCATTATAGTATAGTTACAGCTAGTAAACATGATTATATTAGTTTTTATAATGAAGAGATGAAAATAAGAAAATCTTTAGTATATCCACCATTTTGTAATTTAGCTTTAATTAAAATAATTGCTTTAGATTTTAATTTAGCCAATATAGAAGGTAAAAAAATAGTTGACTTCTTAAAAAACAAATTAAACAATGTAATAATTTTAGGTCCTAGTGCTTCATCTATTCCAAAAGTTAATAATAAATATCATATTCAAATAATTATAAAGTATAAAAAGGTACAAGATATTTATAAATGCTTAGAATATTTAAATAATCATTATAAATCAAACAATAAATTAAATGTTGAATTTTGTTTAAATCCACTTAGAATATAGTTATTTTTCTTTATTTGTGTTAAAATGGAATATAGGGTGATAATATGAATTTAGAAGATTTAAATGTTGAAAAAAAATTAAAAATAGTTTACATGGGTACTCCTGAATTTAGTGCAGTTGTTTTAAAAGGTTTGTTAGAACAATATGATATTCGTGCTATTGTATCACAACCAGATAGGCCAGTTGGAAGGCATGGAGAAATTTTAGAAACTCCTGTAAAAAAGGTAGGATTAGAAAATACTATTTTAGTAATTCAACCAGAAAAAATAAAAGAACAATACGAAGAAGTTTTATCATTAGAACCAGATTTAATTATAACCTGTGCATATGGACAAATATTACCTAAAGAAATACTTGAAGCTCCAAGACTTGGTTGCATTAATGTTCATGCTTCACTACTTCCCAAACTTAGAGGTGGGGCTCCTATTCATCATGCTATTATTGATGGTCATACTAAAACAGGTATTACTATTATGTATATGACTTCTGGTATGGATGAAGGTGATATTATTGCCAAAAAAGAAATACCAATTGAATATGATGATACAGCTAGTAGTTTACACGATAAATTAGCTATATTAGGTCGTGATTTTTTATTAGAAGTCTTACCTAGTATAATCGATGGGACTAATACTAGAACTAAACAGGATTCATCTGAATCTACATATGCTTTTAATATAAAAAGGGAAGATGAACACATTAATTTTTCTAAAAGTAAAAGACAAATTTATAACCAAATTAGAGGACTTAATTCATGGCCAGGAGCATATTGTTTATTTGAAGGAAAGATTTTAAAAGTTTGGGCTTCTCGTGAAACTGACAATGTTTTTAATAATTTATTTAATGGTCAAATAACTGCTATTTATGAGGATGGTTTTGGAGTCAAAGTTGATAATGGAGAAATTATATTTACTTTAGTACAATTAGAAGGTAAGAAAAAAATGAATGCTCATGAGTTTATTAATGGTCAAAATAAAGACAATATTATAGGAAAAATACTTGATTAGGTTAATAAATGAAAAAAATTAAAGAAAATATGTATATTCAAAAATTTATAGAACTTTGGAATATACCTAGATATCGTTCTTTATTAATATTAGGATTATATATTATTTTTTTTACAGTAGTGATAGCCTCTGTTAGATCTAAAAACAGTAGTATTGATTATACTAGTAATAAAAAAATGAGCATTATTCAAAATTTTGAACAAATGAATAATTATCAAGTAAAAGTGACAATTCAAAATGAACCAGATAGAACATTAATTAGTAGAGTTTATAACAATAGACAAATAATAACTTATAATAATAAAAATTATTACTATGATGGTAGTAAGTTATATGAAAAATTAGATTCTTATATCGAAACTGAATTAATGTTAGAATTTGATATTTGGCGTTTTACTCCATTATTTATAAAAAATTTAATTGATAAAGGCAAATTAGATTCCAAAACAGAATACGCAAATGGGATAATAGCCAATAATTATGTAGTTAGTATAGATAATTTCATTAAAGATTATTCTAATGACGAACCTGAAAATAATGAAAATATTAGTATAACTACATATCAAGATAAGGAACAAATTATTAAAGTAGAATTAGATTTAACACACATTTATCGTATGCAGGAGTTTTCTAATTCTTCTGATTATAAAGTTATTTTAGAATATAGTTTAATAGGTGAAATAAGTCCTATTGTAGTAAATATAGAAAGTAGTGATTAGTAATGGATTTAATAATTTTAGTAATTTTAATAGGAATAGTAGTTTTTTTCTTCAAAACATTTAGTAGTTTTATATATTTTCTTGCTATAGTAGATATTTTCCTAAGAATAATTACTTTTTTCAAACTTCAATTAGCCAACTATGAAATTTATGCAATATTAAATAAATATATTCCAACTAGTATTCCTGGAATTCTTAACGCTTATTCAACAGGAATTCTTAATACAGTATTAATATGGTTATATGTTATTGCTATGATTATATTTGAATCTTATATTATAAAAACATTTTTTAGGAAAAAATAATGTATTCTTATATTAAGGGATTAGTTACTGAAATAGATAGTAACTATGTAGTAATCGAAAATAATGGTATTGGTTATATTATTTATACAGCTAATCCATATCAATTTGAAGAAAATAAAGAATATCAAATATATTTATATCAATATGTAAGAGAAGATGAAATAAGTTTATATGGATTTGAAAATATAAAAGAAAAAGAATTATTTTTAAAATTGATTAGTGTTAAGGGACTGGGATGTAAAATGGCTCTTCCAATAATTGCAACAGGTTCAATTGATGGAATAATAGATGCTATTGAAAGAGAAAATATTTTATATTTAAAAAAATTCCCTAAAATAGGAGAAAAAGTAGCAAGACAAATAATATTAGACTTAAAAGGTAAATTAGTATCTAGTAATAACGATAATACTAATGATAACAAATTTGAAGAATTAACAGAAGTTTTAAAAGGATTAGGTTATAAAAATCAAGATATAAAAAGAATATTGCCAAGTATTAATGCATCAGATGATATAGAGATGCAAATAAAAGAAGCTTTAAAATTGATGTTAAAATAAGGAGGTCTTTATGGATGAACGTATTATTACAAATAACGAATTAGATGAAGATAGAGAACTTAACATAAGACCATCGTTATTAGAAGAATATATAGGTCAAGGTGAAGTAAAAGAAAATATAAGTATTTTTATTAAAGCTGCTAAAATGCGAGAAGAACCATTAGATCATGTATTATTATATGGTCCTCCAGGTTTAGGAAAAACAACACTTGCTTATATAATTGCCAATGAACTTAGTAGTAATATAAAAACAACTAGTGGACCTTCAATAGAAAAACCAGGGGATTTAGCAGCTATTCTTTCAACATTAGAACCTGGTGATGTTTTATTTATTGATGAAATCCATAGAATACCAAGATTTATAGAAGAAATACTTTATTCAGCAATGGAAGACTTTACCTTAGATATTATTGTTGGAAGTGATTCATCAAGTAGAAGCATAAAAATTGATCTTCCACCATTTACTTTAGTAGGAGCAACTACACGAGCAGGTGATTTAACAGGACCATTAAGAGATAGATTTGGAATTGTATCAAAACTTAGTTTTTATACTGAAGAGGAACTTACTAAGATTGTAAAAAGAACAAGCAAAGTATTGGATTGCAGCATTGATGATAAAGCAGCTATAGAACTTGCTCGTCGTAGTCGAGGAACTCCTAGAATTGCTAATAGATTATTTAGAAGAGTTAGGGATTATGCATTAGTTATGGGTAGTGGTCATATAGATTTAAAAATAACTAAAATAGCACTTGATAGACTTAAGGTTGATTCACTTGGATTGGATGAAACAGATTATAACCTATTGAAGTCAATTATTGAAAAATTTGATGGAGGTCCTGTTGGAATTGAAGCTATTGCATCTTCTATTGGAGAAGAACAAACTACTATTGAAGATGTATATGAACCATTCCTATTACAAAATGGCTTCCTTAAAAGGACCAATCGTGGGAGAATAGTAACTAAAAAAGCTTACGATCATTTGAATATAGATTATCAAGAAAAAAATAATTAATGGAGGTTTTTTATGGAATTAGTTGATATAAGAAAAAATAATAGTATATTTGATGAAATGAAAAATAGACTTTATCTTCAAAAATTAGAAGAAATTTCGTTTGCTCATAAAAATAAACAAGATGGAGAATTAGAAGAAGCCTTAGATGAGATTGAAAGTGATTATATTTTTAATTTGTCTAAACTTGAATACCTACTATTATTAAAAGAAAAAGATGAAGAAACAAGAAGAAAATTTGTTGAACAAAAAATGTATATTAGTTGTTTAAATACAACTGAAAAAGGTAAAATACAATTAATCTTAACCACAGCTTCATTATTAAATAAAGTTAATACAACCAAAAATTTAACAAGAGAAGAATTAAATTTATTAGCTATGGCTATGGTTAGTATTCCAACTTGTGATTATGAATTATATTGTGGATTACTTTCCAATCCTCAAGTATTGCAAGCAATACTATCACATACAGATGTAGTGGTAGAACAATTAGATATATGTAACGATATATTTGATTATATCGAAGAGTTTTATAGTAATCAAATGACTGAAGAAAAAAAACAAATAGCTATAAAAGACTCTATTAATATAATTAATAAATATCAATTAAAATCAAAAGGAAAATCTATGTAAAGGTCTTTAATAAAGATCTTTTTTCTGTTATAATGAATAAGGTGGTAATTATGAAAACACAGCAATTTGATTTTGATTTACCTGAACATTTAATTGCACAAACACCTTTAAAAAAAAGAGATGAATCAAAATTATTAGTACTAGATAAAAAAACTGGTGAAATTAAACATAAGCATTTTAATAACATAATTGATTATCTAAATCCAGGAGATGCCTTAGTTTTAAATGATACTAAAGTATTACCCGCTAGACTTTATGGTATTAAAGAAGATACTGAAGCTGTAATTGAAATACTAATGATTAAAGAAATAGAAGAAAACATTTGGGAATATTTAGTTAAACCAGCTAAAAGAGTAAAGGTTGGAACTGTTGTTAATTTTGGTAATAAGTTAAAGGCTGAGTGTATTAAAATAGGTGAAGAAGGTATTAGAGTATTCAAACTTATATACAATGGTATTTTATATGAAATATTAGAAGAACTTGGAGAAATGCCACTTCCACCTTATATTCATGAAAAATTAAAAGATAAAGATAGATATCAAACAGTATATGCTAAAAATATTGGAAGTGCAGCAGCTCCAACTGCAGGATTACATTTTACTAAAGAACTTTTAGAAAAAGTAAAAGAAAAAAAGATAGAAATAGTTTATATTACCTTACATGTAGGGCTAGGTACTTTTAGACCAGTAAATGTTGATGATATAAATAATCATAAAATGCATTCTGAATTTTATATGATGACTAAAGAAGCAGCAAATACTTTAAATGAAGTCAAAAAAAACAATCATAAAATAGTTAGTGTAGGGACTACATCTACAAGAACATTAGAAACAATTATGAATTTGTATGGAACATTTAAAGAGTGTAGTGGATGGACTGATATTTTTATTTATCCAGGCTATGAATTTAAAGCCGTTGATAATTTAATTACTAACTTTCATTTACCAAAATCAACATTAGTTATGTTAGTAAGTGCCTTAGCAGGAACAAAAAATATATTAAACGCTTATAATGAAGCTATCAAAAATGAATATAGATTTTTTTCATTTGGAGATAGTATGTTTATAAAATAGAAAGAGGAAAAGAATATGAGAAATGTAGGAACAGTTGTAAGAGGAATACGTACCCCAATAATAAAAGAAAATGATGATTTGGCTTCTATTGTAGTAGATTCAGTAATAAAAGCCTCAGTTTCAGAAAACTTCGAATTTAGAGATAAAGATATTATAGCTATTACAGAAGCAGTAGTAGGAATTAGTGAAGGAAATTATGTAACTGTAGATGATATCGCTTTTGATATGCAAAGAAAATTTCCAAGTAAGAAAATAGGAATTGTTTTTCCTATATTAAGTAGAAATCGTTTTTCGATGATTTTAAAGGGAATAGCTCGTGGTATGGATAAAATAACTATGCTTCTTAGTTTCCCAAGCGATGAAGTAGGCAATGGTATTTTAGATGAAGATAAACTAGATAATAGTAAATATAATTTAGGAGATATTATAACAGAAGAAGAATATAATAAAGAATTTGGAGATTTTATTCATCCATTTACAGGAATTAATATGGTAGATTTTTATAGAAATTTAGTTAAAAGTGAAAATTGCGAAATAGATTTTATCTTCTCAAATGATCCAACTACAATATTAAATTATGAACAAGACATATTAAACTGTGATATTCATACTCGTTTTAGAACTAAAAAAATATTAAAAGAAAAAGGTGCTAAAAAAGTATATGGATTATTTGAAATTATGAATGAGCCAGTTAATGGTAGTGGTTTTAATCCAGAATATGGATTATTAGGATCTAATAAATCTACTGAAGAAAGATTAAAATTATTTCCAAAAACAGGAAATGAATTAGTATTAAAAATACAAGAAATATTAAAAAATAAAACTGGAAAAAAGATTGAAATAATGGTATATGGAGATGGAGCATTTAAAGATCCTGTTGGACATATTTGGGAACTTGCTGATCCTGTTGTATCTCCTGCATATACAAGCGGTTTAGAGGGAACTCCAAATGAATTAAAATTAAAATATATATCTGATAATAAATTTGCAGATTTAAAAGGTGAAGAACTAAAAGAGGCAGTAAAAAATGAAATAAGATCTAAAAATTCTAATTTAAAGGGAAATATGGCATCCCAAGGAACTACACCAAGAAGAATTACTGATTTAGTTGGTTCACTTTGTGATCTTACTAGTGGTAGTGGAGATAAAGGAACTCCAGTAGTATTTGTACAAGGCTATTTTGATAATTTAGCTGATGAATAATATGGAAAAAGTTGATTATGAAAAACTAAGTAGTTGCTTAAATAACATATTTATATTGCTAGAAAAGGAAGATTCATTTTTACTTAGAAATATTTATAATATATCAAGAATAAACTATTCATATTTAGATTTTATAAAAAAATATAATTTATCAAATGTATATAAAGAGAATAATTTAACATATAACGGTGTTTATTTACTTGCTAGAGAAATTATTGCAAATATTGATTCAAATTATTTAGAGGAATATGACAAATTAATTAAAACAGGAATGTTAGATTTTAGTTATAATAATAAATATTATGGTAGTCATTTTTATCATTCGTCTGATATTGATTTAATTAATATTAATAGGAATTTTAACTATTCTGATGTAATAACATTAGTACATGAATTTATACACTATACTAATTCAAAAAATAAAAGTATAAATAGACATTTATTAACTGAATTTTTATCAATATATTTTGAACTATATGCTACAAATTATTTAATTAATAAAGGCATATCAAAAGAAGAAATTGATTATAATGAAAGGTTAAGGTCAACTAAAGGTTCTTGTAATTTTTTCTGTTCATATGAAGTTATTATTTTAGCCTATGAAAAATTTGGCACCATAGATAAAAACACAATTAAATATTTAAATCGATATTATCCAAATATAATAATAACTAAAGATAACTTTGATGGAGAATGTAATAATTTATTAAAAAATTATGATAAAATAGAAAATCAATATAAACAAGAAATATTATATGAACAAGAATTTAATCAGATGGAACTTATTGATGAAAAAATAATACCACAATTTGATGCTTATAGATATGTTTTAGGAACTATTATAGCGTATTATTCAATAAAATACTGTAATATGAAAGATATAATATATTTAAACAATCATATAAATGACTATAATATGGCTAATACTGATGTACTTGATTTATTAAGAAGCATTGGAATCGATTTAACAGATGCTAACTTTTTAAACAGAGCATTTACAAGTATAGATGAATATATTAATGATTATAATAATGAAAAAGTAGGTAGTATATGAATAAAATAATATGTATAGTTGGTCCTACTGCAGTAGGTAAAACAACTCTCAGTATTGAACTTGCCAAAAAATTTAACGGAGAGATAATAAATGCTGATAGTACTCAAATATATAGAAACTTAGATATCGCAACAGCCAAAGTATCTGAAGAAGAAAAAAAGAATATTCCACATCATTTATTGGATATAAAAGATATAACAGAAGATTATACAGTTTATGATTATCAGAAAGATGGCAGAAACTCTATTAATGATATTTTAAATAGAAATAAAACACCTATCATAGTAGGTGGGACAGGTTTTTATATTAAAGCATTACTATATGATTATAAATTTAAAGAAGAAGGTATAAAAAAAGATTATAGTAATTTAACAAATGAACAGTTATATGAATTAGTTTTAAAAATAAATTCTAATACTAACATTCATATAAATAATAGAAAAAAACTAGAAAGATATCTTGATTACTATTATAATAATCAAGATATTATAGAAAATAATAAAACAGATAAATTACTTTATAATACTATTTTTATAGGACTTACTACAGATAGAGAAACTCTTTACAAAAGAATTAATAGTAGAGTAGATATAATGGTTAGAAGTGGATTACTAAATGAAGCAAAACAAATATATGATTCTAATATAAGGACTAAAGCTATTATTACCCCAATTGGTTATAAAGAATTATTTCCATATTTTGAAAAAATGAAAACTTTAGATGAATGTTTAGAATTAATAAAACAAAATAGTAGAAAGTATGCTAAAAGGCAATATACATGGTTTAAAAATCAAATGAATATTAATTGGTTTAATGTAGATTTTAATAATTTTGATAATACTATAAAAGAAATAGAAGACTATATAAAAAACAAATAGTCTTTTTATGCTATAAAATTAATATTAAAAAAACTAGTTGTTATAAATATAACAATTAAAATATATAATTATTTATTGTTAATAATAAATTTATATGTTAAAATTATTTTGTAAATTAAATACTAGAAAGAGAGATAAATGGATGAAAAGAACTAAAGGTTTTACACTTATAGAATTAATAGCCGTTATTATAATACTATCTATAATAGCACTCATAACAGTACCAGTTGTTATGAATATAATAGAACGTGCTAATAAATCAGCATTTAAAGATAGTGCATATGGAATAATAAAAGCAGGCGAGTTGTATTATTCAAAACAAGATTTAGATTTTGATAATCAATTAGAAAATATAATATTTACATTTCCAGAAGCTAATGGATTAGATATAAATGGTTCAAGGCCAAAAAGTGGAGATATGATTATAAATGTAAATGGTGATATTTCATTAGCAATCTCAAATGGTAAATACTGTGTAAGAAAAGGAATAAATGATAAAGATATAACTATAGATGAGAATATAGATGATTGTTCATTATCAAGTATATCACAAGAAAAAATATTAAAGGATATAGTGATTACTAGTACAGAATTAGGAGTAACTGAAGTTGATGGATGTGCAACAAGTGGAATATGTGAAAATGGAACAGCTTTTGCAATCAAAGTAAATGATATAGAAACATACAAATTTTATATAATAAATGATACTGGAAAAGAAGTAACATTAATAATGAATAAAAACCTTGGAGGCAATGTAGCATGGGTTTCTAAAGAAGATTATTTAAAATCTGGAGGAACTGCTTGGAATGAAGATAGTGGAAATAATGAATTAGGACCATTAACGCTTCTTAAAGCATTAGAAGAAAGAACTAAAAATTGGAGTAATATTAAAAGTTATGATTATGAGCTAGTTGATAATAGTGGTAAATATCAATCTATTAAGATGACTAATGTAAAAGCTCGTATTTTAACACTACCAGAAGTTTATAATGATGATGATTTTATTATTAAAGAAACATATTTATATGAAAATTTGAGTGCTTCTAATACTAATGAACAACCAATAGGATATTGGTTATCTACATCTGATGGTTCTGATAGTGGTAATTATGTGAACTATGATGGTAATTCTTTTTGTGTTAATGTAGTTAACTCTGACACATCTTTAGGAATAAGACCAGTTATAAAAATATCTAAAAATTTATAATAAAAAAACTGCTAATCAACAGTTTTTTTTACATCCATAATTACAGGTAATATAATCGGTTTTCTACCAGTTGTTTCATATATATAAGGTGATAGAGAACTAATTATTTCATTTTTAATTTCACTATAATTAGTTTTGCTATTTAATTTATTATTAATAGCATTTTTACTAATGCTTTCTAATTTTTTTAATAACTCTAAATTATCATTAACAAGGACAAATCCTCTAGTAGTAATATTTGGAGTAGTAAGTAATTTATTATTAGTAATATCTATATTAGCAATTACAATAACAATACCATCATTAGCCATTATTTTTCTATCTTTCATAACAGCATTACTAACATCTCCAATACGATTACCATCTACATAAACATCCCCAGCTTGAACAAATCCATCTTTTCTAATTTTGCCTTTATATAAAGATAAAACATCACCATTAGAAAGTACAAAAGTATTTTCTTTAGGAATACCACAATCAATAGCTATATCAGCATGTTTTTTTAACATTCGATATTCACCATGAAATGGCATAAAATATTTAGGTTTAATAAGCCTTAACATAAGTTTTAACTCTTCTTCACTACCATGTCCTGTAGTATGTATATCACTTAAAGAAGTATTAGTATAAACTTCAACACCTTTTAAGTAAAGTTTATTGATAGTTCTAGAAATACTTAAAGCATTACCAGGAATAGTAGATGATGAGAAAATAACAATATCATCAGGTTGTAATTTAATTTGTCTATGAGAACCATTTGCAATTCTAGATAGAGCAGCTAGTGGCTCACCTTGACTTCCAGTACAAAGCAAACAAACCTTATTAGGTGGTAAATGATTAGCTTCATCTGGTGTTATAAATATTTCCTTGTTTTTAATATATCCACCTTGAATAGATATTTCAATATTAGTTTCCATACTTCGACCAAATATAGCGATTTTTCTACCATTTCTTTTACAAGTATCAACTATGTGTTTTAAACGATAAATATTAGAAGCAAATGTAGCTATAATAATTCTACCATCAGTTCTTGAAAATATATCAGATAAAGCTTCATCAACCTTAGATTCACTATTAGAAAAACCTTCATTTAAGGCATTTGTACTATCAGAAAGAAGCAAACTAACTCCCATTTTACCAATTTTAGCCATCTTATATAGATTAGCCATAGGACCTATTGGAGTTAAATCAAACTTAAAATCTCCTGTTGTTACAATAGTTCCATTTGGTGTATGAATACATATACCATGAGAATCAGGAATAGAGTGAGTAGTTCTAAAGAATTCTACCTCAATATTTTTAAATTTAACTCTAGTTTCTTCTGTATAAACAAACAAATTTTTATATTGAATATTTTTTTCATCTAATTTTTTTCTAATTAATCCGATAGCTTGATTAGGAGCATATATAGAAGGAATGTTTACTGATTGAAGTAAAAAAGGTATTCCCCCTATATGATCTTCATGACCATGAGTTATAAATAAAGCTTTAATTTTAGTTTCATTTTTTTTAAGAAAAGTGAAATCTGGAATAACATAATCAATTCCCATTAACTCTCCCGCTGGGAAAGTAACACCTGCATCCGTAATTATAATTTCGTTTCCGTGCATAACACAATACATATTTTTGCCAACTTCACCAAGTCCACCTAATGCAAATATCTTAGTATCAGCACCTTCAAAAAATTTCATAAAAACTCCTTTCTTTTTAATTACAAAATTTGACTATATAATTATATCTTAGATTTATAATTTTGTCTAGTTATATATTTTGAGTTCTATAATTTAATAATTAAACTTAAAGTTTGAATTAAAACAAAAAGAACAATAGTCCTAAAAATATTTACAATTATTTGGGTTAAATTGGTATATTTGAAATATATCAAATGTTTTCACTACTATAATAATTTATTATAAGAAGAGTGAGAGTTTTATGACAAATTGATTAAAAGTTTAAAATGTTTTTATTATTGTTTACACAAAAATTTATTTTATGGAAATCTTAATTTTGAATTTTTTATAATCTGAATAGTTATTAAAGCGTCTTGAATTTTTTCTTTTTCCTTGAAAATCTATTTCCTAACATGATATAATAGAAAAGTAAATAGAGAAGGTGGAACATGGGATTATTTGACAAATTTAAGAATATCTTTAATTCAAAAGAAACAAAACAAGAGCAGGAAGACATCTTAAGTTATGATAAAGGGTTAGAAAAAACTAGAAATGTTTTTGTCTCTAAATTGAATATTTTAAATAATAAATATAAAAAAGTAAATGAAGAATATTTTGAAGAACTAGAAGAAATATTAATTATGGCAGATATTGGTGTAGAAACTGTTATGAACTTTATAGATAAACTAAAACATCGTGTTAAAAGTGAAAATATAGTAGATTCTAACGATTTGATGGAAATAATAGTTGATGAAATGTTTATAATATATATCAATAATGAAGTATTGGTAAATAAAATAAATTATACTGAAGTTGGTCCTACAGTGATTTTATTTGTAGGTGTAAATGGGGCTGGCAAAACAACAACAATTGGTAAACTTGCTTATAAATTAGTTAATGATGGTAAAAAAGTAATGATGATAGCAGGAGATACTTTTAGAGCTGGAGCAGTTGAGCAAATTGACATTTTGTCTAAAAGAGTAGGTTGTGATATTGTATACAAAGATAATAGCGATGCGTCTAGTGTAATATTTGATGGTCTTACAAAAGCTAAAGAAGAAAATTATGATGTTGTTTTAGTAGATACAGCGGGAAGACTTCAAAATAAAACTAATTTAATGAATGAACTAGAAAAAATAAACAAAGTAATAGGTAAAATTATACCAAATGCTCCTCATGAAACATTGCTTGTAATAGATGCTACTACTGGTCAAAATGGTATTAGCCAAGCTAAAAGTTTTAAAGAGATAACTAATATAACAGGAATAGTTTTAAGTAAATTAGATGGAACAGCTAAAGGTGGAATAGTTTTAGCTATTAAAGAAAATGTTGGTATTCCAGTTAAATTTATAGGTCTTGGTGAAAAGTTAGAAGATTTAAAAGTATTTGATATTGAAAAATATATTTATGGATTATTTAAAGATTTGGTAGGTGATAATAATGGAAAATAATTTAAAAAACATAGGAATAATTGCACAAATAATTGTAGCCATATTTACATTAACATTTGTAATATTCTATTTTTTAGAACCAGAATTTTTAATAGCTTTACAAAGTTTAATAGCGCTTTTTATGTTTATATTAGCATATAACAATCATATTACATTTAAAAGAAGTAAAATTTATACAATCACATCAATTATAGTTGGAATATTGATTATAGGAAGTACCATTTTATAATGGAGAACAAACTTTTATATTTCAATGATTTATATGATTATTATGGTGAATTATTAACTGATAAACAAAAACAGTATTTTGAAGATTATTATTTAAACAATTTAACTTTATCTGAAATAGCAGAAAACAATAATATAAGTAGAAATGCTATTCACAAACAATTAAAAGAAGCTGAAAATAAATTAGAATATTTTGAAGAAAAATTAAATCTTTTAAATAGAAGAAAAAAAATAGAAAATATAATAAAAAATTTAAATGAAAAAATAAAAAGAGAAATAGAAGAATTAATATAGGGAGATGAAATTATGTTTGGAAAAATAGTTTATATTAGTGATACTTTAGCACATATTCAAATTAGCGAAGGGACACCTCTTGCTTCTAATTTAATGAATATGCATGTAATATTTGAAGATGATAATAAAAAAATATTAGGTGAAGTAGAAGATTTAGATGAAAAAATTATTAAGGTTAGTTTTTTAGGTGAAATTATAAATGGTAAGTTTGTTGGAGGAGTTATTAGAAAACCAACATTACAAGCAAGACTTAGATTAATAACTAAAGAAGAATTGGGTTTAATAGTAGGGGAAGATAAACCTGGAAGTATGTTACTTGGATATTCTCCACTATATGATAATTTACCAATTAGGGTAGATATTAATGATTTATTTAGTAATCATATGGCTATATTTGGAAATACTGGTAGTGGTAAATCTTGTGGAGTAGCACGACTTATGCAGAACTTATTTTTAAATCCTAACTTTGTTCCATTCAGATCTAATTTTTTAATATTTGATGCTTATGGAGAGTATCACAATGCTTTTAAAGATATTAATAAAATAAATCCTAATTATAATTTTAAATTTTATACGACTAATAAAACAGCAGATCCTAGTAATTATCTAAGAATTCCTTTATGGCTTTTAGATGTAGATGATTTTGCACTTTTATTAAATGCTGAGACTCATTCTCAGCTTCCTATAATAGAAAGAATGCTAAAATTAGTTAGAATATTTTCAAATAATAATGAAATTGCAAATGATTATAAAAATCACTTGATTGCTAAAGCCATTATGACAATTCTTTATACAAATCAAACAGCTTCTAGTAAAAGGAATGATGTATTCGCTATACTAGCTACTTGTTCAACTAAGGAATTTAATTTAGAAGCACCAGTTCAAGGTATTGGATATACTAGAAAGTTTAGGAACTGTTTTACAATTGATACAGCTGGTAATTTTCCAGAAAGCAATTTAATGACAGAGTATGTTTCTTCATTTATTAAAGAAGAATTAGAAACTTATGAAGTAACAGAATCTAATTATTTTACTTTAGAAGATTTAGAGAAAGCTTTAGAGTTTACTTTAATTTCAGAAGGCCTTTTACGTAATGAAAAATCTTATAATGATGCTATTATGTTAAAAGTTAGATTACATTCACTTACAATAGGAGAAAACTCTGATTATTTAAGATATCCTAATTATATTACTCTAGAGCAATATATAGCTTCATTAATTTCTACAAAAGAAAATAGAAAAGCTCAAATTATTAATTTTAATTTAGAAGATGTTGAAGATTCTTTTGCTAAAGTGGTAACTAAAATATATACTAAAATGTTATTTAATTTTACTAAAAAACTAAAAGTTAGAGCCTCTATTCCATTTCATATCTTTTTAGAGGAATCACATAGATATGTTCAGAATGATAATGATAAAAATTTACTTGGATATAATATTTTTGATAGGGTAGCTAAAGAAGGACGTAAATATGGTTTAATATTCAATTTAATATCTCAACGACCAGTAGAAATATCGGATACAGTTATATCACAATGTAGTAATTTCTTAATATTCAAAATGAATCATCCTAGAGATATAGAATATATTAAAAAAATGCTTCCTAATATTAGCGCTGAAATAGTGGAAAAGCAAAAAAGTTTGCAACCTGGTACTTGTGTAGCTTTTGGTAAATCATTTAAAATACCTATGATAGTAAAAATGCAGATGCCATCTCCAGAACCATATAGTAGTAACTGTGATGTGGTTAATACTTGGCAAGCAAAGTAGTTGCAGATATTATTTATCGTGTGATATAATGTAGTTGGTGATAGTATGGAAAGTATTAAAAAATCAATGAATAAGAATATAATTATTTCAATAGTAACAGTTTTATTAGGTTTAATTATTTTTTTAAAACCAGATACAACAATTAAATCGATTGCTATTATAATAGGAATACTACTTATTATAATTGGTAGTGGACCAATTATTGATTTAATTAGAAGTGAAGATAAAAAAATAACTTTTGGTTTAGCACCTTCAATAATATTATTTATAATAGCCTTTATTTTATTTTTTACGCCTGAATTATTGGTATCAATAATACCTTTTATAATAGGAATTGCTCTTATTATGTCATCAGCATATAAATTACAAAATATTTATAATTTAAAAAAGATTAATGGAGTATTTAATATATGGACTATTATTATAACAGTTTTTATCTTAGTTTTAGGTTTACTTTTAATTGTTAATCCATTTAGTGGTGCTTTAGCAATTACTAAGATAATTGGAATATTTCTAATGATTTATGGTATATTAGATATAATTGATAGTATTATTTTAAAACGAGTTGTTAAATAAAGATGAATTTCATCTTTTTTTGTTTAACAAAAAAACTTGTATTTCTACAAGTTAATTAACAATTTGGTGACCGGTACGGGATTCGGACCCGTGAATGCATGCGTGAAAGGCATGTGTGTTAAGCCACTTCACCAACCGGCCAAATAAATGGTGGGCCTGAATGGACTTGAACCATCGACCTCACGCTTATCAGGCGTG